>CAMDGU010000009.1 GCA_945897885.1 Chitinophaga pinensis | reverse complement strand
GCTATAAGTTTTATGGTGTATTTTCCGGTATTGGGGTAGCTGTGCAATGGATTAACAACCGTAGAGGTTTTGCCGTCACCAAAATCCCAATGGTAGGTTCCGTTTCCGGTACTTTGGTTGGTAAACTGAATTAAAGCAGGACCACAAAGCGTAGGGTCGGGAATAAAATCAGCTTTTACAATATTGTTAATTTGAAAATCGATTTTAAACGCAGCATTGCTGCACCGCCAGCTCACATTTTTTGGAAATGCCGAACCGGCCGTGGTTGGAAAATCATTTAATGTGGCACCACCGGTATTGGGGCAACTAGAACAAACGGATTGATAAATAACACCGCGCTTATCAAAACGGCTGGTTCCTCCATCTACGTGGTCGTCTGACTGGTTTCCACCGTAATAGGTAGCAAACAATAACCGGGAAAGATTTTTGGCAAAAACGGCTAAATAAAAATCAGAGCCATCGGTTGTTTTTTGAAGTGCATTGGAAGTAATGGGCAAGCCGGTAGTTGTGCCAACTCT
This sequence comes from Chitinophaga pinensis, assembly GCA_945897885.1. Classification (GTDB taxonomy): domain Bacteria; phylum Bacteroidota; class Bacteroidia; order NS11-12g; family UBA9320; genus JABWCE01. The sequence goes on along the minus strand of CAMDGU010000009.1, from coordinate 65,121 downwards.
GCCCTCTTTAATGTATGACCCCCAACCTGATAGGTAAATATTTCCGCAGGAATCTACCAAAAAAGCAGAAGGTGAGATTTCAGGATTATTTTGGCGGTTACCAAAAACCGTTTGCTTTTTAATTTTATCAAGGTTTTCATCGGTAATCAGAATAAACTGCCCTGTTTTAGGTTTATTGCTATAAACATTGGCCGATGCGGTAATATTTCCTGTGGTTTGTCCGGTGCCATAAACATCTCCCGCTTTATCTATTTCTAAAAAATAAATTTGGTCGTAAGCAGAAGTGCCATAGTAAGTAGCATTGGTAAGGGACAGCGAACTTTTGTTAAAGATAGCCATAAATCCATCCGTACCGCCGTTCAATGTTTTATTTAAAGCCGTGGAGTGTACCGGCAAATTTGAACTTTGAGTACCACCGGCTACATAAATATTTTCAGATTTATCAAACTCTAAACTGTAAATACCATCGCTGCCATTTCCTCCAAAATAGGTAGACCATAGCAGTTGATCCAGGTTTTTTGAAAATTTTAAACACAGCCCATCCGCTTTTCCTTCCAATGCTGATTTGGACTCATTTTTTAGAGGAATATTGGATGAATTGGTGCTGCTTACCACAAAAATATTATCGGCTTTATCGATCAATACTTCCCCCCTAAAATCATCAGCATAATTAAATTTCAGTGCAGAGTCGGTTAATCCATCGTGGTTACTTCCTCCAAAAAAAGTAGCACCCTTTAGTTTGTCTCCATTTTTTGAAAGTTTAAAAACGACAATATCTGTGTATTTTGTGGTGGAAGTATTGCTGTTATGCGAGGTATCATAACCGTTGGCCGCCATAGGAAAATTTTTGGAATAGGTAGTTCCAAAAACCACCAATTCAGTATCGCTATTCACTATCATGCTGTGCGGATAGTCATCATCAGAACCGCCTATGTATGTGGCATACAGCAATTTTTTTCCGCTCGAGTCGTATTTGCTAATGGTTATATCGCAAGGCAACGTTACAGGTTCGCGACCTTTTCCTCCCTGACAGGTAGTTTGAAATGCACCTGTAGTTACGGGATATTCGCCATGTTTGTTATCCGTAATTCCTCCGGCATATAAATCACCACGTACATCAAACGTCGCGGTATACCCAAAATTATCACCGCGTGAACCCGAATAGGTTGAAAAGACAAGAATGGGGTCAATCACTAATTCCATATCCTTGTTATATCCTTCCGGAAATTGGTACGAAATCCTGTTTTTCTTTAAAACATAATTGCATTTTAAACCCAATGCATATACTTTTTTTAGTTGACCGCTGCTTTGCCATACTTCCAAATTTTTATCAGGAAATGTACCAATAGACGTGTGCAACAGTAATGCATTGTTTTTGATTGCAGTTGAGTCAAGCCCAACAAGTTCCAGTTCAATTTGCGAAGCATCGGCACCGGGGCTAACAATCCATTCATACTTTATTTGCCCATGCAAGGAATAAACTTTTAAATTAATTCCATCGTAAACGTTGGTATAAATAACTTCCGAAAATGCCAAAACATTTGAGGCCCATTTGCTTTTATCGTTTCCTAAAAAATAATTAAACTTTTCAAAAAATGGCTTTTGCCCCCGGACCGTTAAATTCGTTCTGCTTTTATAAAATTTGTATTTAAACACATGACCGTAGATAATGGTCTCATCCGTTTTTTGATGGTCCTTATGCAAATGCTGATGCGCTTCGGCATAATTTTTTTCATCAAATATTTTAAAGGTAATGGCGTTTTGTTCCAGAAAAACATACCCACTGTTTAACTGAACTCTAAAAAGCACTTTGGAATCAAACTGGCCTTTGTTTTCAATAAATTGCAAGGCATCAACATCTTGGGCAGTTGCAAGCAATGGAAATAATATTCCAATTAAAAAACAATATTTTAAAAATCTGACCAAAATAATTTATCTCAAATTACGTCTTTCCTGCTGTAATAGACAACCATAAACATAAAAGAGTTGCTTTTGATGACTTATATTCGCGGCTGTTTTTATACCATGGAATTAAACGAATTACAAATTCAACGAAGAGAAAAATTAACCCGGTTGCGTGAACTGGGCATAAACCCTTATCCGGCTCACCCTTACGATGTGAATGCATCGGCTGCCGACATAAAGGAAAACTACGAAAATGATAAATTAAATTACAAAGATATTTCGTTTGCAGGTCGCATTATGTCCATCCGAATTATGGGAAAAGCAGCCTTTGCGGTATTACAGGATAGTACCGACAGAATGCAGATTTACGTAAACCGTGATGAGATTTGTCCGGATGAGGATAAAACCATGTATAATGAAGTATTTAAAAAGCTACTTGACATTGGCGATATCATTGGGGTAAAAGGGTATGTATTTACCACCCAAACCGGCGAAATTAGTATCCATGTTTCCGGATTTACATTGCTTTCGAAATCCTTAAATCCATTGCCTTTGCCAAAGGAAAAAGACGGTGAAATTTTTGATGCTTTTACCGACCCTGAAATGCGCTACCGCATGCGCTATGTGGATTTGATAGTAAACCGTCAGCAAAAAGATATTTTTATAAAACGCACCAAAACCTTTAATTCCATGCGTCAGTTTTTAAATGACAAAGGGTATATGGAAGTGGAAACACCGGTTTTGCAACCCATTCCCGGAGGTGCAGCGGCTCGTCCATTTATTACCCATCACAATGCATTGGATACCCAACTTTATTTGCGAATAGCTAATGAACTATACTTAAAAAGATTGATTGTTGGAGGGTTTGATGCCGTATATGAATTTTCTAAAGACTTTAGAAACGAAGGTATGGACCGTACCCATAATCCTGAATTTACGATAATGGAACTTTACGTTGCCTATAAGGATTACTACTGGATGATGGATACCACAGAGGAAATGCTGCGTAAATTAGCAATTGATGTAACCGGAGATGAGCAAGTTCCTTTTGGTGATGTGGTACTTGATTTTGGTAAACCTTTTGAACGTATCAGTATAATTGATGCCATAAAAAAATACGGAAATGTGGATGTGAACGGAATGGATGAAGACACCTTGCGCCAAACCTGCAAAAAAAATAACATACATGCGGATGAAAAAATGGGTGTAGGCAAAATGATAGATGAATTGTTTGGCGAACTGGTAGAACACCATTTAATACAACCAACATTTATTATTGATTACCCGATTGAAATGAGTCCGCTTACCAAGATACACCGCGATAAACCGGGACTGACCGAGCGTTTTGAATTGATAATAAACGGTAAGGAAATAGCCAATTGCTACAGCGAGCTAAATGACCCTATTGACCAACGTGAACGATTTACCGAACAAATGCGCCTAAGCGAAAAAGGCGATGACGAAGCCATGTTTATTGATCAGGATTTTTTGAGGGCCTTGGAATACGGAATGCCACCAACTGCCGGTATTGGAATTGGAATGGACCGACTTGTAATGCTTTTAACCAATCAGCAATCTATTCAGGAGGTTTTGTTTTTCCCTCAGATGAGAGCTGAGAGGTGGGATTGAGCGCAGGAAGGAAAGCATCCGCCGATGCCTTAATTTAAAAATTAAACATAAATTAATCGGCAAATGAGGCCGGAGAAATGAGATTAAGTTTAAGCCTAAATAAAATTGAAATAACTCTAAAAATAATCGTTTTTTTGAAGACCGTTAATACATGAGCAGTTATAATACTTCTTCACCAAAAATTTCAAAGCGTGACCCCTCGTCATTGCCCCAGGTGATTAGTATTGCCATTATTCTTTATTTACTTGGTTTATCAGGTCTTATGTTTTTTGTAGGGCAAAAATTGGTAGATAGTCTAAAGGAAAAAGTTTACGTAAACATCTATTTTTATAAAGAAGTAGATGAAAGCAGTATTCTTAAAATAATGGAAAGCCTAAAATCAAAACCCTACACAAAAGAGGCCTTTTTTTTAAGCAACGAGGAAGCTGCCAATGAATATAAAAAAGAGCTTGAACAGGATTTTGTAGATATATTGGGTTATAACCCATTGCCCGCCAGTATTGAATTATCCATAAAATCAAAATACAGCGACCGGGCAAGTCTTCATAAAATTGAACGAGAACTATATTTGAACGAAGGAGTGCAGGAAGTATTAACCCAAAGCAGCCTTATTGACCAAATAAACAAAAATAAAAAACTGGCTGCCGGCATACTAGCCGGAATGGGTTTGTTGTTTATTGTCATTGCATTTTTCCTTATAAACAGCACTATTCGATTAAGCATATACAGCAAACGTTTTTTAATACGCAGTATGCAATTGGTGGGAGCCACTGAACTATTCATTATTAAACCTTTTCTTAAAAAAGCAGCCTTGCAAGCCCTTTTAGCATTTCTGGTTTCCACCGTTTTTTTGGTTATCACCTTTTATGTGATTGGAAACTGGGCGAATGAATTATTGTTTTCGGGGCAAATGAAATGGATAGATATTCAAAATCCACAAGAGGAAATATTGATTTATTCTTCTTTATTTGTAATTCTGTTTCTGATAGGTATGCTTATACCCTTAATTTGTACCTACTGGAGCACAAAACGTTACTTATACTCAAACATTGAAGATCTTTATTAAATAAAAAATTATGTCGAAAAAAGTTCAGGAAAAAGCAAAAACCGTTTCAAAAGAAACAGCACCAAGTTCAAAAATTGATATGGTGTTTGAAAAACAAAACTATATACTTACTGCCGTGGCATTTGCCGTTGTGGTTTTAGGTTTTTTACTTATGTGGGGTGGTAAAGAAGATATCTATAGCTTTCGCAGAATAACTTTGGCGCCAATTATAGTTATTGCCGGATTTTTGATTGGTGTATATGCTATAATGTATAAGCCTAAAAATACCCATGGGGCTGATTGAGGCCATAATTCTAGCAATTGTTGAAGGACTTACTGAATACATTCCAGTAAGTAGTACCGGCCACATGATTATTGCCTCTTCGTTTATGGGCATACAATCAGATGATTTCGTAAAACTATTCACCGTTTGCATTCAATTAGGCTCTATACTGGCTGTGGTGGCGTTATACTTTAAGCGTTTTTTTCAGTCCATCGAATTTTATTACAAACTTTTTGTAGCCTTTATCCCGGCTGTTATTCTCGGAGTATTATTCAAAGATCAAATTGATTCTCTTCTTGAAAATGTGATAGTCGTTGCGTTTGCTTTAATTGTTGGAGGATTATTTTTGGTATTTATTGATAGTTTTTTTGAACGTGGCAAAAAAAACAACGAAGAAAAAACAACCTATAAAAATGCTTTGGTAATAGGCTTGTTTCAAACCATAAGTATGATTCCGGGTGTATCTCGTTCTGCGGCAACTATTATTGGAGGAATGAGTCAGGGACTTACCCGAAAAGCAGCGGCTGAGTTTTCCTTTTTTTTGGCAGTTCCTACTATGTTTGCTGCCACGGTTAAGTCACTTTATGATTATTTTGATGAAGGTGGAGTTGTCACTTCTGAGCAGTGGAAATTATTTGCAGTAGGTAATGTTGTTGCCTTTTTAGTTTCCATTCTTGCCATTCGGTTTATGATAAATGTGCTTACCAAATATGGTTTCAAATTTTTTGGTTATTACCGCATCCTTGCTGGTACTTTTATTTTGATACTTTACTACTCAGGCGTTAGCCTTTCTATTATTGATTAAAAATTCAATGGTATGTTGAAAGTAGTTTTAGCTTTTCTTATACTTTTTTTTACACCTAAAGTATTCAGCCAAACTGCACAATCTGATTCAACAAAACCTGGCATCTACTATTTTAAAACTGATGAAAAAGTAACAGTTAAGGGATATTTTAAAAATACCAAACGTCATAAAATTTGGACCTGGTATAATGCCGATGGAAATTTTTCAAAACAAATAAAATACAAACAAGGGAAACAAATTTGGATTATTTACTACGAAAAAAATAAACCTTGGTTAAAAATTGACCGATACGGCAAACGCCACATAATTAGAGCTTGCGATTGCAGAGAAGGTGGATAGGGATTTATAGTGGAATGTTTCCGTGCTTTTTCTTAGGCAAATTGGCCACCTTGTTTTCAAGCATTTTAAAGGCTTTAATAAGTTTAATACGGGTTTCTTCAGGTAAAATAACCTCATCAATAAATCCTCTTTCGGCAGCACGATAAGGATTTGCAAAAATTCCTGCATACTCCGCTTCTTTTTGCTTTAATGCATCAGCTGGGTCAACAGCCTCACTAATTTCCTTTTTAAAGATAATTTCAGCGGCACCCTTTGCTCCCATTACAGCAATTTCAGCTGTTGGCCAGGCAAAATTCATATCAGCACCAATATGTTTGCTATTCATTACATCATAGGCTCCTCCGTATGCTTTACGGGTAATAACGGTTACTCGCGGCACTGTAGCTTCGCAAAAGGCATAAAGCAATTTGGCCCCGTTGGTTATAATAGCATTCCATTCTTGGTCCGTTCCCGGAAGAAATCCCGGAACATCTTCCAAAACTAAAAGGGGAATATTAAATGCGTCACAAAATCTCACAAATCTGCCGGCTTTCTGGCTGCTCTTTACATCCAATACCCCAGCTAAAAAAGCGGGCTGATTGGCTACAATACCAATGCTTCGGCCTGCAAGACGGGCAAAACCAACGACTATATTTTCAGCAAAATCTTTGTGTATTTCAAAAAAACTATTGGCATCAATTATCCCTTCTATAACTTCCCGCATATCATAAGGATGATTCGCATTTTCAGGAATAATGGCTGCCAATTGCTCCCGCAATTCATTTTTGGTTAGCGTATATTCTTCAAATGGTGGTCGCTCTTCACAATTTTGAGGTATGTAACTTATTAGTTTCCTCAATTTATTCATGGCATCCAGTTCGTTAGTAGCATTGACATGAGAAACCCCTGATTTAGTTCCATGAACCGAGGCCCCACCCAAATCTTCGCTGCTCACCTCTTCGTTGGTAACCGTTTTTACTACATTAGGTCCTGTTACAAACATATACGATGATTTTTCTACCATCATTATAAAATCGGTAATGGCCGGGCTGTATACTGCACCACCGGCACAAGGCCCCATGATTACGGATATTTGAGGAATAACTCCACTGGCAAGTGTATTTCTATAAAATATATCGGCATAACCACCCAATGAAACAACACCTTCCTGAATTCTTGCGCCACCACTGTCATTAAGGCCTATGACAGGAGCACCATTTTTCATGGCCATATCCATTATTTTACAAATTTTTTCGGCATGAGTTTCGCTCAATGAACCACCAAAAACTGTGAAATCTTGTGAAAATACAAATATCAAACGACCGTTTACAGTACCATATCCTGTAATTACCCCATCACCCGGATAATGCACTTCTTCCATTCCAAAATCTGTGCTTCTGTGTTTCACGAAAGCATCTATTTCTTCAAAACTCCCTTTATCCAATAGGAGTTCTAAGCGTTCTCGAGCCGTAAGTTTACCCTTTTTATGTTGTGACTCTATTCTATCGGCTCCACCGCCTAATTTACTTTGCTCTCGTTTAAATATTAGCTTTTCGCGTTTGTTCATTTTTTTATAGATATAAGATTTTGAGAAGTGAGATTTTGAGAAGTAGGACTCAAATTAATATTACAAATATATCTTATAGTCTTATATCCCATAGTCTCATATCTACTAACTATTTTCCAATTCTTTTATTAATTCATCCGTCAATTCAAGATTATGATAAACGGTATTTATATCATCATCATCTTCCAGTTTTTCTATCATTTTCAAAAATTTTAAAGCTTCGGGAACTGGCAATGTTTTGGTGTTTAAAACAATTCGTTGGAGTGAGGCATTTTCTACTTCAATTCCCAATTCCTCAAGTTTTTTTTGCATGGCCCCAAAATTTTCAAACGATGTGGTAATCGTCCACCCTTCTTCAGTTTTTTCTATCTCGTCAGCACCCTCATCTATTAACTCAAATTCCAGTTCGTCTTCATTCTTGCTTGCCATTTGCTGATTGGAAACACTAAAAACACCTTTATGGGCAAAGACAAAATTTAAGGACCCGTTGGTTCCTAAATTCCCTCCACTTTTCATAAAAATGCTGCGAATATTTGCCACAGTGCGGTTTACATTATCCGTTGCTGTTTCAATAAATACAGCCACTCCCCCATTTCCATACCCCTCATAAGTTAGCTCCTGATAATTGGCTGCATCAGCACCCGATGCTTTTTTTATGGCATTTTCAATCCTATCTTTTGGAATATTGGCTCCACGAGCATTTTGCATTGCCAATCGCAACGAAGGGTTACTATCCGGATTATCCCCTCCACTTTTTGCCGCAATTGTTATATCCTTAATTATTCGGGTAAACAATTTTGAACGCCGTTTATCCTGCGCTCCTTTTCGGTGTTTAATATTGGCCCATTTACTGTGTCCTGCCATCTCGGCTGCAAAGATAATTTTTAAAATGGTATTGAATTTATTACACTTTACAATTTTTAGGCATAAAAAAAACCTCACCGAAACGGTGAGGTTTTTTTTATGTTGTATTGTTTAGCTCGTTAATCAACAATTAATTTATAACGTTTTGAATCGTTACCAATTTTAACTTCGTAAAAATATAAACCAGAAACCAATTCAGATGTATTCAACTGAATACTATTTTCACCGGCACCCTGCTTATCAATTATTGGAGCAATTACTAGTCTTCCATTCATATCATACAATGAAACAGTTACAGTTTCAGGATTAATTAATTCATAAGTAATATTAGTGAAATTATTTGCAGGATTAGGAGATGCATTAATTTTTGTAGCAACAGTTAAGCCATTACCAAGTGTTTTCATATCAGCTGTCATATTAAGCACTTTGCAACCTGAATTATTTGTTACAATGGGATCATTTATTTGTTTATTACCTTCTATCCTATTTTGAACAATAAAAAATGCACAGAAATTTGAATTTGGATTCTCAAAAGAAAAGTTTATATTAAGTTTATTGTTAAATTTAATAACGAATGAATCTTTAGCCACTTGAGTATTTAAAACAGCTCCAGTAACATTTCCCAAAACACTACCGTTAAGGGTAAATCCCCAAAATATTGTATCGCCCGGCATCAATTTATCAGGTCCAAGGTTTTTTACGGTGTAGGCAACGTCAAATGCAAATCCAGCTGCAACTTTTTGGTTAGCGGTAGGTTTGGTCATAACAACTTCCATGTCACAATTACGTTGAGCAAATGTTGAAATAGAAATTAAAACTAATAAAATAGTAAGGATTTTTTTCATGTTTTTTTAATTAATAATCTTCAAAGGTAAGGATAACTATTCCCTTTTTATTACCCCAAAATATTTTTTATATCATTTACATCCAAAGTTTTATAAAAAGATTCTTCTGCTAATACTAATTCTGAGGCCAAATTCAGTTTTTTGTTTTGCAGATTTAATATTTTTTCCTCCACTGAATTTTTGGTTATAAACTTATAACTAAAGATATTTTTGGTTTGCCCGATGCGATGCGTTCTGTCAATAGCCTGCCGTTCTACAGATGGGTTCCACCAAGGGTCAATGATAAAAACATAATCAGCAGCGGTTAATGTTAGTCCAACGCCTCCTGCTTTTAGCGATACCAAAAAAATCGGTATTTCCGGCGTTTCCTGAAATATCTTCACTTGCTTTTGTCTCTCCTTGGCACTAAAACTTCCATCAAAATAGCAGTATTTTAGCCCCTCTTTATCAAAAGCTTGTTTGATAATTTGTAGTTGCTGAACAAACTGGGAATAGATTAAAATTTTATGCCCGCTTTCAATAGCAGTGTGGGTTCGAGTTAGCAGCTCAATAAATTTTCCGGAACTTCCCTCATAGTTTTTATCTACCAAATACGGATGATTGGCCAATTGCCTCAATTTGGTTAACCCCGCTATAATATTAAAACGTGCTTTGTTAATTCCCACTTCTTCTATGTTTTCCAACACCTGATTTCGGAATTGTGATTTTAGTTCCTCGTAAATAGTTTCCTGCTCGGGCGTCATATCGCAGTATAAAACTTGCTCTGTTTTTTCAGGCAATTCTTTGGCTACCTGTTGTTTGGTCCGGCGAAGAATAAAGGGTTTTATTAAGGTTTTTAACTCCGCCAATTTTGCTTCATCGTGGTCACGTTCTATCGGGGTCACGTAGGTGTCTTCAAAAAACTTTAAACCTCCTAACAATCCCGGATTTACAAAACTTATTTGCGACCAAAGGTCACGAATGGAATTTTCAACCGGTGTTCCGGTAAGCACCAATCGGTTGTCGGCATTGAGGTTGCGAAGCGTTTTAGAAGTTTGGCTATGGGGATTTTTTATATTCTGGCTCTCATCCAATATGATATAATGAAACCTGAAATTGATAAACAGTTCTTCATCGTTTCTCACAGTTCCATAGGTACTGATGATTAAATCGTATTTTTCAAAATGTTCGTTTTCTTTAAGCCTTGCCTGACCCGTATGAATAAATACTTTAAGATTTGGGGTAAATTTTTTGGCTTCGTTTATCCAGTTATATATAAGGGACGTTGGGACCACCAATAGTGAGGTTTTGGTTGGATTTAAAATAACCTTACTTTTTGGTTTTACCTGCTCAAATATGGATAATTGAGCCACCACAGGTTTCATTTCGGTTACTTCCGGTACTATCGATTCATGGCTGGTTTCCCTTTCGTTCTGCAACATGGCAAGAGTTTGAACTGTTTTCCCTAAGCCCATGTCATCGGCCAAACACCCACCAAATCCATATTCCTTTAAAAAATAAATCCAGTTATAGCCCGCAATTTGGTAATCGCGCAAAGTTCCCTTTAATCCTTTTGGCAAAGGCCTTTCTGCTATTTCTTCAAACGATTTTAACCCTTCAAGCTTGGTTTGTATGCCGGCAGTGGTTTCAAAACTGCCCAACAAGCCCCAGTGTAATTTTTTAATTCGGATGTGTTGGCCTCCTTCGTCATACCTCAAAATCCCCTGAAACTTAGCCATCCATTCTTCGGGTATCAATGCAATTTCCCCATTGGGCAGTACAAATTCGCGGTTGTTGTTAAGTATATTTTCTTTGAGTTCAAGAAACGGAATTTCAAAGTTTCCAAACCACACTTTGGTTTCCAAATCAAACCAATCGGCATTTTTTGCTATTTCTATTTTCAGGTTTTTTTCACCCAAAAAGTATACTTCCTTGCCAATGTTTTGATTTATCTCAAAGCCTCGTCCTATCAAAGTGTTTTTTTGAAGTTCCAGCCATTCAATAGTCCTGTATTTTTGGGCGGTTTCGGTTGGTTCGGTTTTTACCAATCCTTTTTCTTTTAGCACAAACACCGACCCTTCCAATTGCTGCAGGCCAATGGATTCAATAAATTCACGTTTATGTTCTTCCCAATCGCGGCTTCGTCTTATTTTTCGAAACAAAAACGAATCCCCTTTTTTTTCATAAATGGCATGAGCCATTTTTTTGGAATGGTAAGGAAAAACTTGCCCGTCATATTTAAACGAAAGGATAAATCCATAGTCGTTGGACAGTACCTTTTCAAATTTTAAAATAGCAGATGCCTTATGGGTTTCCTGAACTATTTCAAAGCCTTCGGCCCTCACATTAAATTTTTCAATCAGCTCCAGCCCAAATTTTTTAAAGAAAATTTCTTCCGACCTGCGAGCTACGGCAATGTAGTATTTGGTAATAAATGGCTCTATTTTTTTTCCATCCACATCTTTTAGTACGATGAGTTTGTCGTCAATAATAATATGGGCAGGGTCATAGGTTAGTATGGCACTGTTTCCCATTAATTTCAACCGCTCGTTGTTTACTTTTATGGTAGCATAATACCGAGTTTCGGTTTCCATGCGGTTAAAATGAAACAACACACTCACATTGTCTTTATTTATGGTTAGGTGCTTGGCCGTGGGGTTTTTGGTTTCGCTGGTAAAGTATAATTTAGTGGGATTAATAAGTTCCAAAGCCTCACTTAGCCGGCGTTCTATAAATGGGCGGATAACTGTGGCATAGGTTTGTTCATCGCATTTTTTTTCAAAAAATTCCTTGGGTCGAATGGCTCCTTTGCGGTAAAATTTTTTAACAATCCGTTCGGGGGTTATTTCTTCTAAAATTTTGATGGCTTTAAAATCACTTTCTTCCAGCAAATGGCTGTATAGATTGGCATTGGCGGCAATAAGGCGCTGGTGGGCCAACGAAAAATTTCCGGCAGCAGTTACCTCCACCAAAAACGGCTCAATCACCAGCCCCAAATAAGGATGCTTTACAATGGAATACAGAAAAGCAATAGTTGCCTTTTCAGAAAGTATCATTTAATTTTTGAAAGAGAATAAACCCTCAAATTTAGGGGATTTGGACTTGTGTTTGAGGAAAAATATCGCACGGAGGCACAAAGTAATTAATATTTAAATCACCCCCATCTATAACAATCCTAAATAAGCCCAAACTGATAAATATCATTGGTTTTTATTGCCGCATCCTTTACCTTTGATTTGAAATATAATCACCATGAACCAAACACATATTCATTTACTCGTTACTCATCTACCTATTTTTGGCTCCATATTGGGTGGGCTTGTGCTTTCGCATGGCCTTTGGACCAAAAGCAATCAAACGAAAATAGCTGCTTATAATGTTCTTATTATTGCAGCCATTGGTGCTGCCATAGCCTATTTTACAGGCGAAGCTGCCGAAGAAACTGTGGAAAATATTGCCGGAATTGCCAAAAGTATGATTGAAGAACACGAAGAAGCTGCCGAGCTTGCTTTCATTTCCTTAATGATTTTGGGAGGCACATCGCTTATCGGACTTTTCTTAAGCTATAAAAAATCAGCATTGGCCAATAAAGTGGCGTTAGTGGTTTTGCTTATTTCACTTGTTAGTTTTGGATTGGTAGCCCGAACCGGTTATTTAGGTGGACAAATTCGTCATACCGAAGTTGGCCCAAATGGTGTAAACACACCAGCACAAGAACAAGGCGGAGGAGAGCAAGACGAGGATTAGTTTCTTATAAACTCACAAAGTTTATACTCAAGTTAAGAAAGAAAAAGTCAGAAAGGTCATTTATCATGGCATGCTTTTTTTTGCTGTCAAATTGCCTTGAAAAATCCTTACCATCAGCTCCCACAGCATCCAAATTAAAATTAAGCATGGTGCAATACCCCGGTTGCAGGGCTATCCAAAATGATTTGTAAAGTTTGCGCTGGTACTCACCTTTGAAGCGCAATTGCCCGCGTCGCAATTCCATATTTGAAACGGATGTATTGATATTGCTTAAGTGATAACTGGCTCCTTCCAATTCAAATCCGGCACGAAACAAGCTGTTTTTATTAATTGAGTAGCGATACCATGCTCTGGCAGGTAGCATTATTTCTGTACCCCATTTTTTGTTGGGCGAAGTATAGTTAAACATAACCATTGGCAAAATGGTAACTTGCCCAGCATTGTAGCCCCGGGCAACACCTAATGCCCATTGCTTGCGGTCGTGTACTCGTTTCCCGTACATTACAACACCAGAATATCTCAAGTATTTTAAGGGATGTAAATTGCCTAATTTATAATCTCCGTTTAAATCAACAGAGGTTTGGAAAATTAAAAATTCCTTGGCGTTTAAAGGTTTGTAAACAGAGGTATTCATGCCTGCAGTTGTAAGGCGGGTAAGTTCTGCCCCAAATTTTGGACTGATAACCGGATAAGTAGCTTGTTCCCTTAAATAATTTATAGCCCAATAATTAAGACCAAATTGCCAAATGATTTTGGGATTATTAATAATGGGTGCTTTTGCACTAAATCGTAATCCACTTACTCGCTTATACTTGGTGGTTTCAATAATTGGTGGCTCGGCCTTTTTATCAAAACTCCCAATATCCGATGATTTTAAGGTTTGCCCAAATTCATAATCATAGCCTAAGGAAATAACTTTGTTGGGGCTCATACCTACTATTCGGGCGGCACAATACTTAGTTAGCCATTTGCCTTCTTTCATTGCAGTTGTATCATTTCCTGCCCAACTGTATTTGAAGGATATAGCCAAAATTAGAAGCAAAAGTTTATTCATAATGCTTCAAATGTATTCAAATTATGTACAAGTCAAAACCTTTATAATTTCATTGCTTTCCTTGCCTTTTTACTAATTTTACACCATGCTTATTGATTTACGAAGTGATACTGTAACCCGCCCAACGGCGGCTATGATAGAAGCCATGTTTAGCGCCAAAGTGGGTGATGATGTGTTTGGTGATGACCCTTCCATAAATGAATTACAGCAATTAACGGCTGATTATTTTGGAATGGAAGCCGGCCTTTTTTTTCCAAGTGGAACCATGGCCAATCAGGTAGCTATAAAAACACATACCCAACCGGGTGATGAAATAATTTGCGACCAAACGGCTCATGTTTATCGCTATGAAGGTGGTGGAATTGCTTTCAATTCTGGAGCTTCGGTTCGCCTATTATTTGGTGAACGTGGAATTTTTAACCCCGAAGATGTTATCACAAATATCAATAGCGATGATATTCATTTTCCTGATACCAAATTGGTGTGCCTTGAAAATACCGTAAACAAAGGAGGGGGCATTTGCTGGACCTCTGAGCAAATTTCTGCGGTTTGTGAAGCTTCAAAAAAACACGGTTTAAAAACCCATTTAGACGGTGCCCGACTATGGAATGCCTTGGTAAAAACCAATCAAATCCCAAAAGATTACAGCCAATGGTTTGATAGTATTTCGGTGTGTTTTAGTAAAGGATTAGGTTGCCCTGTTGGTTCAGTTTTAGTGGGTAAAAAGGAGTTTATAGCCGCTGCACGAAAACACCGCAAACGTTTTGGTGGTGGTATGCGACAAGCTGGTTATTTGGCCGCAGCCTGTATTTACGCGTTGCAAAATAATATTACCCGATTAGCTGAAGACCATCAAAAAGCTTTAAAATTTGAAAGTATTTTAAAATCATTGCATGCGGTAAAAGAAGTGATGCCTGTGCAAACCAATATTGTACTTTTTAAAACTGAATCGGTTGAAAAAGCGAATAGCTACTTACAATTACTGAAAGAACAAAACATACTGGCTGCAGCTACAGGTGGCGGCTGGATTCGATTTGTGACCCACCTTGATATTTCGGAGGAAATGATGGAGAAAGCAGAAGAGGTTTTGAAAAAAGTATTTTAGCATGAATAAATATGTAAAATACCTGTTGCTAGTTGCAGGCAGTATTTCATTCCTTTTTACAGGTTGCTATAAATGCCCTGCCTGTGAAAATCCTCCCCTATCTGTTAATTTTAGAATTATTGATAAAAACACCTCTGAAGATTTGTTATATACAAAACGATATAGTCTTGATACAATTCAGATTTACTCAATAGAAAATAACCTAACCCATAGGATTAAAATTGATTCCTATATTGACACCGCCAATAAAAGAGTCACTCTTGGCTCCTCCGATTGGATTCAAAAAAGTTTAGCTGGGCAAAAAAACTACTTTTTAAAATTGAATGATCATGATATTGACACCATTTTGTTTAATGTTACCGAAACTTTAAGCAACCATGATTGCTGTCGAGCTGAACATATTAAAAATTTGAGATTAACGGTGTCGAATTATCCCATACCGACCTTGGACTTTATGGGGTTTATAAAAAATGAATTTCTTTATAAATTTATGACTTGCCCAAATCGGGCAATTTTAAAACCTTGTTTAATTACATTTTTACTTTGTTTGCTTTGGGGGTTCAACAAAGGGTTGGTATGATTGAAATGAATAAAATAAATTTTGCTTTTTTCAGAGGCCGGTAAGCCTTTAAAAAGTTCCATACTTTCAATTACAAAAGGATGTGGAATTTCTGAAATCTTACGGGTATTAATTTCGTTGCCATCATAAAATGTGGCATCAATAAAGGCATAATCCACCATGGCTATTTCATCAATTATGCGCTTTTCCCAAATACTCCACTTATTAATATCAGGAATAAACAGGGCTGTTTTATTTGGACCTTTAATTTTATATCCCACCGTTTCGGAGTATTCGTCACGATGCGGAACTGTAAAGGGAGTAATAGAAAAATTGCTGCTTAATATTACTGAGGAATCCTTTTTTAAACGGCTTAAAAAAATATTATTTTGAGACACCAACTGACTCCATGGTCCGTTGGTTTCCAAATACGATTTCATGCGAGGCATAGCATATATCGGTAAATTTTTAGCTCCCAAAGCTTCCTTTCCTAAATACATCAAGCCTGCATAATGACCAATATGGGCATGAGTAATAAAAATTCCATTGGGTGTTTCGGTTTCCTGAAATTTTGCAACTTTTTTTAAATCTTTAAGTTGTGACGTAATATCAGGTGTGGCTTCCATCAACCATGTTTGCTTATTTTCGAAATCTATTAATCCCAATGAAACCACTTTTCGGGTTGGGTCGGGTTTTTCAAAAAGCTTTTTGCAACATGCTTTTTTACATCCAATATGCGGTGAGCCTCCATCTTGAAGGGTTCCCAAGATAATAAGAGATGCCGCATCAACGGAACCTGCCTCTTCTTTTAATTTCTGATTATTACACGAAATAATAACCAACAATAAAATGATAAGTCCTAAAAAACGCGGCATTCTTTACTTAAAAAAATATTTAAAAATTACTCTGCAGCAACGGTAGCTGTTTTATGTGTTTTTAATAACTCATCCTGTATGCTTTGAGGAACGTGGCTATAGCCTGAAAACTTCGCACTGAAGGAACCTTTTCCTTGTGTCATCGACCGCAAGGTAGTTGAATATTGGTATAACTCGGCTTGTGGTGTTTTGGCTTTTATAACCTGATAATGACCGGTTCCTTCCATTCCCATAATTACAGAGCGGCGCGATTGTAGGTCGGTTATAATTTCACCCATTAAATCTTCGGGAACTTTTACTTCCAAATCATAATTAGGTTCCAATAATCGTGGATTGGCATTTAAAAAGGCTCCCTTAAAGGCATGACTGCCGGCTATTTTAAACGAGATATCATTGGAATCTACCGCATGCATTTTACCATCATAAATCATTACTCTGATATCGCGGGCATAGGAACCGGTTATAGGGCCATTTTCCATTACCTCCATTATACCCTTGCGAATGGAAGGTAAAAAACGAGCATCAATAACACCACCAACTATGCAATTATAAAACACCAAGACTCCTCCCCAAGGTAGCGGAATTTCTTCTTTTCCCCGTATTTGAAAACCTTGTGGCTCGGGCATTCCTTCGGTGTGTGGTTCTATTTTTAAATGTACTTCGCCATATTGGCCTGACCCACCGGATTGTTTTTTGTGTCTGTAACTGGCAGTTGCCGAACGTTGTATGGTTTCACGATACGAAATACGTGGAGCCATAAATTCAACTTCGATACCGTATTCATGGTTTAATATCCATTCAACCACCGCAAGGTGCAGTTCTCCCTGGCAACCTATTAATAATTGTCTTACCTCATTGTTAAATGAAATTACTATCGTTGGGTCCTGGCTGTGAATTTTGCGCAATACTTCACTCATTTTTTCTTCATCCTTTTTGTTTACAGGAAATACAGCTTTTATAATTCTTGGTTCAGGAAACTGAATAGGCTGTATTGTTATCTTTTTTTGTAATGAATGCAGCGTATCATTGGTTTCAGTAAATTTAAGTTTAAGCGCTGCACCTATATCCCCTGAACTTAATTTTTCAACCGGTTCACGCTTATTGCCATCCATAATATAAAGTTGACTGATGGTTTGTTCTTCACCAGTTCTGGAATTCACAACCTTGTCTCCAGGCTTTATTTCACCCGACTTTACCTTAAAGAAACTTACCTGACCCAAATTGGCTTCAAAAAGGGTTTTAAAAACTAATAAAGCTAAGGGTTTTGTGGCATCACATTTTATTTCATCACCTTCTACACTTTGTTCAGGATTTAGTTCAGAAGCTGCAGGAGCTACATTATCAATAAAGCCCATCAATCGTCCGCTTCCCACATCTTTAAGAGCTGATACACAGAAAATAGGGAACAATTCATGATGCAACATGCCTTGTTTGATTCCTTCTCTCATTTCTTCTTCGTTCAATGTTCCTTTTTCGAAAAAAAGTTCCATCAATTTTTCATCGTTTTCAGCAGCTTTTTCTACTAATTTATTATGCAGTGCTTCTGCTTTTTCAGCCTCTTCTTCAGGAATAGGCAATTTTTCAGGTTTGCCACCATCAGGACCAAACTTGTACAATCGCATTTTTAGAAGATCAATAATACCAATGCCTCCGTTTATTTTTACCGGATATTGCATAAGCATTGCATTCTTACCAAAAGCTCGCTTTATGGATTGATAGCTATCTTCAAAATTGGCGTTTGGATGGTCGATATGGTTTATAACAAAAAGGATGGGTTTCCTCATCCTGTCAATATAATCCCAAATAATTTCGGTACCTACCTCTACACCATGCACGCCATTAATAACCATGGCTACAGTATCCGCTATGCGCATAGTGCTGGCTATTTCTCCAATAAAATCATCCAAACCAGGAGTATCTATCAAATTAATTTTATAATTCCTCCACTCGGTATGCAGGGGGGTGGCAAATATGGTAGTTTCTCTGTCTTGCTCCACCTGATGGTAATCGGATACTGTATTTTTTGCTTCCACTGTGCCGCGGCGGTTAATAATACCAGCCTCAAAAAGCATGGTTTCAGCCAACGTGGTTTTACCACATTTGTGAGCCCCAACCAAAGCTAAATTTTTAATGTGCTTTTCGTCATAAACCTTCATAATTTTTAATTTTTAAGTGTAGTATGAAAAGATATAACGACAATCCAAAGAGCCGATTATATCTTTTACATTCAATCAAAGGAACTCAAAAAAAAGGAAACCCTAAAAAAAAATTACATGATAATTGTCATTGGCAAATGGCTGAAAGATGTTTTTTTTTCATCCAAGATATTTAATCATAAAAACCTATGTCTTTTATTTTTAAAAAAAAATAAAGGGTTTCAAAATTTGAAACCCTTTATTGGTATTGTGGGAGCTACTGGGTTCGAACCAGTGACCCCCTGCTTGTAAGGCAGGTGCTCTGAACCAGCTGAGCTAAGCTCCCGTTTAGAGGGCTGCAAAATTATATGAATTTATGTTTAATCCAAATTTTTTATTTTTTTTTTTACTTGTAACAATTTAACTTTCTATCAGTCTAAAAATTGAAAGAAAATAAAATAATTACCTTTGTCCGCCTTATAAATAATAAATCACTCCTTTGGATATTGCCCGTTTTGAAATACTGTATAAGACTTACCAGCCCGGACTGGTAAATTTTGCGTATTTCTATCTTAAAAACGAGCAGGAAGCCATTGATACCGTTCAGGAATTGTTTATGAATATTTGGGAAAAACGCGAAGCTTTTCCCACAACAGAAAACCCTAAAGCCTACCTGATGACAGCAGTAAAACATCGCTGCTTTAATAAATTAAATCGCACTAAGGTTCAAAATAATTCCATAGATATTTCGGAGGAAGTGAGTATTCCAGATACCATTGTTTCAAATTTGGAGGCCAAACAAACAGAAGCTACCATAAAAAATGCCATAAATACCCTGCCCGAAAAATGCAGGGAAATATTTATCCTTAGCCGATATGAACAGCTAAGTTATAAAGAAATAGCTAACCTACTTGGTATCTCTGCCAAAACGGTGGAAAACCAAATTGGCAATGCCATAAAGGTAATACGAAAAAGTATTTTAATTTTTTTAGCACTAATTATCAGTGTATTAGAAACTATTTTTAAAATCACTTAGGGGTATATGGGGGGTAATGGTGTTGTATGTGCGGAGAATTAATGTATTATGGAATTCGCAAAAGGTAATGTTATAGCAAGGTATATTTTAAATCTTTGCAACGCAGAAGAAAAAGAATACATGCAAGAATGGTTGAACGAAAGCCAATATAACCGCTTTATTTATAATCATATTGCACAATCGCTTAACGAAGCAAATAATTAATTAAAGAAGTGAATCATAACGAACTCTATACTCTATTAATCCGTTATATCGACGGAGAAACAACAGCTGAAGAAGCTGCTGTTATGGAGGATTTAGTGCTTAATGATGCTTACTGGAAAAGTGAATTTGAAGTTCTTACTTCTCTTAATTCTCAAATTTCTGAATTGCCTGATTACTCTGTAAATGCAAATACAGAAGCCAATTGGCAAGCTCTTAAATCTCAAATTGAGCAACCGGCAAAAACAAAGACCTTTACTCCTTGGTCATCGTTTGTCAAATATGCCGCAGCGGCGGTAGTTATTTTTGTAGCAGGGTGGTTTTTGTTAAAACCTTCTAAAAATGAATTTACAGCTTTTACCAATGGTAAATTTTATTCTACCGGTGCCAAGGAAACCCTAACTGTAAAATTGGATGATGGTACTAAAATTACCTTAAACCAAAATTCTTCTTTATCAATTGATAAAAACTTTAATAGCAATGCCAGACTTGTAGAACTGGATGGTGAAGCTTATTTTGATGTAGCTAAAAATCCTGAAAAGCCTTTCATTACCAAATCAAAAAATACCTATACTAAAGTTTTGGGAACTTCTTTTGAAATTGAATCAACCATTGAAAATCAGGTTTCGGTAAGTTTATATGAAGGAAAAGTTCAATTTACTGCTCAAAATGAAAAATCAATTATTACTCCCGGTGAAAAATTAATCTACTCCATAAAGAACAAAAAGTTTGAAAAAATAAAGCCCAAAACACTGGATAAAGATATTTGGGTGGCCGGTCTTTCCTTTAAAGACGCGAAACTTAAAGAAATTGTCTCTAAACTGGAGGCTCAATACAAAGTGTCTATTTCAGTGCCTGAGGACAAAAACAATGAACAATACACCGCTTCATTTGAAGGCCTTGATTTATTAGCCTCCCTCCATCTATTAGAAGAACTTACCGATTCTAAAATAACAAAAAAAGGTACGGATTACATCTTAAATCCATAATTTTACGGGGTGATATCCCGTTTCCCAGTCACATACTTCCGCATCGGTTTATTTCTGTTGGTTTTATTTATAACCGGTGATTCCTTTTGCCAGGTTTCCAGCCCTTTAGATAAGCTAGTTACTATTTCGGTAACGGATAAACGGGTTTCAGAAATTTTAAAGCTTCTAAAAAATAAAACGGGGGTTACTTTTAATTACAAATCCTCTATTTTACCTCGCGAAGAGCTTAAAACCTTTGAAGCAACCAACGAAAAATTATCCGATGTTCTTATCAAACTTTTAAAACCCTACTATATCGATTACAAGTATTTTGGTGGCAATACCATTATTTTAAAGCCTTCAAAATACCGCTCCAACATTAACTATACCATGTCGGGCTATGTGTTTGACAAAACCAATGGCGAAAAACTAATTGGTGCAACTGTATTTTGCCGCCATAACAAGCGCGGGACCACCACAAACGATTATGGATTTTTTACCCTTACCCTGCCCGAAGATTCGGTGCATCTGGAAGTGAGATATATTGGCTACACCAAATACAAAGAGAAACTGATTAATAAGGCCAATTCCTTTAAAATTATTAATTTGGAACCCAATGGTGACCTGAAAGAAATTGAAATACGCGACGAGGCCATTTCAAAATCGGAACACCGGCCCAATGGCTATTATTTTAATTTAAAAGCTATAAAAGATATTCCTTCTTTTTTGGGTGAACCCGATGTGTTGCGGGCAGTGCAAATGATTCCAGGGGTGCAGGGAGCCGGAGAAAGTGCCGGTGGATTAAATGTGAGAGGTGGAGGAACAGATCAAAATTTAGTGCTGGTAGACGGGGTTCCAGTTTACAATATGGTGCATGTTTTCGGACTGTTTTCCATTATTAATCCGGGTGCTGTAAATTCGGTGGAGTTAATAAAAGGTGGCTTTTCAGCAAAACATAATGGCCGGCTGTCATCCATATTGGATGTAAAACTTAAAGATGGAAATAATCAAAAAATATCTGGAAAAATAAATGTTGGAATGTTGCTCTCATCAGCTACCATCGAAGGGCCAATCGTTAAAAATAAAGCGTCTTTTTTGGTTTCGTTTCGCCGCACTTATTTTGATGCTTTTTATAAACCCATTCAATATTTTGCCACCCGAAAAGAATTGGACAATTACTCGGGCTGGTATTATTTTTATGATTTTAATGCCAAGGTAAATTTCAAGTTTGGTAACCGTGATAAAATTTCAATCACCTACTTTACAGGTGCCGACAAGGGAAAAATCACCGAAAAACAATTGTTTACCGACACCATCGAAACCTTTCAAAAACGCAATCATAACAAGGAGTTAAAATGGTTTACTGCCATGAGCAGTGCCCGTTGGGACCACATCCTTACCGATAAAGTTTTTATGGTGGTAACCGGGGGTATTACCGAATACAGCACCAAATTTAAGGATGAACTAACCTGGGAAACAAAACCCAGACCAGAGGTAAATACCTCATCGCTTAACTACACCCAAACCAGCGGGAACCGCGACCTATTCTTAAAATCCATTTTTGAAATTAATAAAATAAAAAATCACCGAATTACTGCCGGAGCCGATTTTATTTACCACCGCTTTAATACCGGAACTCTCAATTATACCACCACTAATAATGATGAAACCAAAGATACCTCCATCGGTGATAAGCAAATATACAGTGATGATGAAGTAATTTTTATTGAAGACAACTGGAGGCCGAATAAACGTATAAACCTCAATTTTGGATTGAGTTTTAATTCCATCAACGTAAAAAAGACACGATACAATTTACTGCAACCCCGGTTTAGTGGCAATTATGCTTTTTCAAAAAGCTTGTATTTAAATACCTCGTTTACCCGCATGCAGCAAAATTTACAAATATTGCCCAACAACAGTATAGGGTTGCCTATTGATATTTGGATTCCGGTTACGGATTATTTAAAACCTCAAAGTTCTGACCAATTTACCCTTGGGGCAGGCTATTATTACAAAACCAAATTTAAACTTAGTATCGAAGGCTATTATAAATCCATGAAAAATTTGGTAGAACTAAAAGAAGGTGACTTCTTTGCTTTTGGGGGTTATAACTGGGATAAATCGTTTTATACCGGTAAAGGATTTTCAAAAGGAGTGGAAATAATGCTTGAAAAACAAACCGGAAAAATTAAAGGATGGATTGGGTATTCCATATCAAAATCAGAACGACAATTTGCCGATATCAACAACGGTGAAGCCTTTCCGTTTAAATATGACCGGCGCCATCAGATATCCGTCTTTATGAAATTTCCTACTTCCAAAAAAAATTGGGATTTTTCATTAACCTGGCTTTTTTCTTCCGGCAGTCCGGTTACGGTTCCTACCTCAATCTACAACATTGATGGCAAAACCTACTTCGAATTTACCCAACGCAATAATATCCGTATGAGCAATTACCACCGCATGGATATTTCCTTTACCAAAACCATAAAGCTTAATAAAAACACGCGGGTTTGGAACATAGGGGCCTATAATTTATACAGCCATATCAATCCCCTTTTTATTTCTACTTCGTTAATGGGAAATAATCTCAGCAATAAGCTTCAATTTTTTGAAGTAGGACTTTTACCACTCATTCCATTTATTAGTTATGAATTTCGCTTTTAACAAAAACAGCTCTCTGATTTGGATTTTGCTACTGGCAAGTGGCTGTGTCAGAGAATTGATTCCTGTAAACAACGGTTATAAGCCCAAACCTGTTATTTGGGCACTCTTTAATTTGGATAGCACCGTTGGCATTACTACCACGGGCAATACCGGTATTGATGACGATAATGTGGTGAATATGCCCAATGCCTCTATGTATATTTACGAAAACGGTGTTAAAGTAGATTCGCTTCTATCGCAAAACATTACCGGCACTCGTCAGTTGCATTCGTTTATAATAAAACCTAAAAGCCTCAAAAATTATAAACTCGTTATTGCAAACAAAACCACTTCCTTAAGCGGAGAGTTTCAAATGCCGAACACCTTGCTAAAACCTCTGGAAATAAAACTAACCCAGGGCGAAAATGCTCAACTTACCTATACCCTTTTTGATGATGTGACTTTTAACGATGCCTACCAATTTATGGTTGAGATTCATCACTTTGGCTTGTTGATAGATACTGCTACTACTGATACTATTAACAAATCTTACGCGTTTATAAATTACTACACCAAATACGATGAGCCTTCCTTAAACACTAATTTTTTGGGTATTAATCCACCCAGCCCCAGTGGCTTTACTTTTCCTGTAACCGATAATTTATTTAACGGAAAAAATAAATCCTTTTTGTTTACCCTTCAAAATCCCGTGAGCAATATTTTTATGCGGTTCAGAACACCTGTGGTAGGAGCACCAATAAGGGATAAATTGATTTGTACCCAACAGTATGTTTTGATTAAATGCCGTAAAATTTCACCCGAGTATTATAAGTTTATTAACTCCGAAAATAAAAATAATGATATTTTTGGTACGCCTTATTTTAATCCTACCAATGTGTATGGCAATATTACCAATGGATTGGGACTCATTGCCGGAATGACAGAACGGACAGATACAGTTTGGATTAGGAAGTAAGTCACCTCCGGCGCTTTTTGATTATGTATTATTGAATACATCGCATTTCACTATGGGAGATGGTGGTATTATCAGCAATTTTTTTTGTAGGTTTTAGGTTTAATGAAATCAAATCTTAAAAAGTTAATTTTATATTTAAAAGAAGATATAGTCCGAATGGTATCATCCGCATGGGTGCGGTTGGGATCCAACACATGCGAAGCATTGCATAAGACCATTGAAGATAAACATGGATTACTTATGAAAAGAGCGAACTGCAAAATTTTAAAAAGTAAATTTATAGCTTACGAACGACTTATGTAAACATTTTGAAGTTGGTTTTGTTGGTGCCTTTTTTTGCTCCTTTTTTGGGCAAGCAAAAAAGGAGAGAGATAAAAAAAGAAAACATATCAGTTGAATATGTTCTATATTATATTGAGTAAACGTTCTTTTTCCTTGATGAAAAAGAACCAAAAAATCAAGTCAGAAATATGCTTCCTCCCTCTTTCCGGGGCTCGGCCCGCATTTCTGACTTCCCAACGCACGGGTGCTGCTAACAAAACGTTTCAACTGTGCACCGAAGTGAGGGCAGACAAACCTAATCTATATGCCAACCCTCTTCTCCACCATCTCTATCCCAAACCCTTTAAGTTCCTCCAGTATTGGATTATAAAATTCAGGTAGAATAGGAATCACTGTGCCGCGGGTTTGTATTTTGTTTTGTAAGATTAGTTTGGTGGCAATGCCCAGCGGCAGCCCAACGGTTTTACTCATTGACGTGTGCCTTTGATCTTCACCTTTTACTACAATGGAGCCGTGCAGTTCTTTCCGTTGGTCGCCATCCATGTAAACAAATTTGTGCCACATCACTATCATGTCTTTTTCGTGTTCCTGTATTTTCCATTTAGGCTCCAGTATGTGTTGCAGAATTTGGGCCGGGGTGGCATTTTTTAACCCGATTTTTATAGGTTTAAAAATATTCAGCCATTCCAGGCGGTCCCATAGTTCGGTTTCGTCCTGGTCTATTTCAAGGTAGTATTTCAGTTTTATTTCTACCGAATCGGTGGGGTGATAGGCCAAAAAGGTATTGATAAAATCGCGATAGGTCATGTGTTCCGAGTTTTCTAAAGTATAGCTATCGTCGGTAGCGCCAAGGCTCACAAACACATTCCATGCTTTGCAAAAACCCGGGCGTCGCAGGGTTCCTCTGTACATGGTTTTAATATCCTGCAAATTGTAGGTTTCAATATATTTTAACGAATCGCGGTTGGCATAGCCTTCAAATTTTCCGTAGCCGGCAATGTCTATAATTTCTGTTCGCCTAAAAACTTTGTGGTAGGGAATATACTTGTACTGGCCTTCCTGCAAAAACTTAACAGCACCGCCTTGCCCCGCTACTACCACATTTCGGGGGTTCCAGGTAAATTTATAATGCCACGGGTTGTCGTCATCTTCGGGGGCCACCAAGCCGCCTGTAAAACTTTCGAACTCGCGGATGGTGTGGCCTTCGCTTTTTATATGGTCTATTATTTTCATGGCCGTAAGGTGGTCAAGCCCGGGGTCGAGGCCCACTTCGTTTAAAAAAATCAATCCCGCTTGTTTCACCGCCTCGTTCATGGCTTTCATGTCTTCTGAAAGGTACGAAGCCGTTACCATATTTTTTTTATGTTGCAGGCAGCATTCCGCCACGGGTATATGCAAATGAGCCGGCAACATGCTAATCACAATATCATGTTCGGCCACCAGTGTATTTAAGTTTTCGGTATTGCTTGTATCTATAAACCGGGCCGTGGTATTGGCATACACCGCCTTTGATTTAGCCAGATGTTCATCGCGGTCGGTAATGGTTATTTGCCAGTCGTTCACCAATCCTTCGGTGGCCAAATAATCAATAAGATGGGTGGTAGAAAGCCCTGCGCCAATAAGCAAAATTTTGTGTGACATAGCAGCAAAATTAATGAGGAACGGGGAGTTAATACGTATGAGTTATGAACTTTAAAGCATGAGCTTAAAGAAAATAAAAAAGGAGGATTTGGGATTGTAATATACTGACGTTAAAAAATATTGAACATATTTATGAAAACTATTGATTTGCAGCTAAAAGAGGACGGCGATTTTGGAACACAAAACTGTTTGAAAGTAACGAAATTGATCCTCAGTCGGAAGCTTCATTTCACAACTGAACCGCCAATTTCTTAGAGCTAGTCTTTGGAATAGTTCTTCTTTCTGTCAAATTTCTGTACACACCATTCCACAATTCAATTCTTTGTTTTAATGAATTTATAACTGCTTCTTCTGCTTCCTTCCAATATTGTTCGTTGTGTTTACAAAGATTGGTTGTCATTTGTATAGCAAGATGACTATGGTGGTCGCCATCAACTTCAATGTGTCTTTCGATGTAGTATTTAAAAATAGAAATGTCGTCAGGAAAGTTCTTGTGCATTTCATTGATTATCGAGATAAACATTCCTGGTATAAGGTCTTCACGTCCAAAAGTAAAAATAGCTGATTGCAAATAGTCTTTACCGCTTTCAATGACATTGAAAGTAAAGTCAACAAAATCTTTTGCTTCTTTGGGAGTTTCTGAAGCTAAAAAAGCGGAGTTAAAGTCGCTAGTATTTTTTAATACATCTGTAAAAACTTCAATTTTAGAAGTGTTTGCCCCGCATTGTTTCATAGCATCTAAATATAGTTCAAAATGACTTTTCCTTATGCCATTTAGGTCTATGTCCGACTCTTCACCTACAACAATTTCGTTAATAAGAAATCTTGTGTCAGCGGTTCCTTTGGGAAACCAAGGAACAGAAGTACAAGTCAAATTGCTTTGCAGCGTTTTTAATAAAGACATAAAGTCCCAAACAGCGTATACGTGAAATTGCATGAACACTTTTAAGTCGTCTATGTCTTTAATAGCTGAATAAACTTTATGATTAATAATCTCTTGTCTTAAGGGTTCAATTGTCTTTTTAATTTTTTCAATTTGATCTATCATTATTACGTTTTCATATCAATATACTAACATTTTAACTTTATTAATGTTTGAATTTTTGAATTTGGTTCCCCGCGTCTCATTTGGAAGGACTTGTGAAGGGAAAATGAACTCGGTGGTGCCCCCCCAACTTGTCCTCGTTTGCAACCTAACGTGTACCCACATCTCTAGCAAGCTGCCAGCCATAATAAATAGCATTAAACTTATCTAGTCCTGTTTTTAAAACTATAATCCTTGGCGGCCCTTGCGAATCATATCCTTTCCAGCCGCCAAGACGCCCTATAATCCACGTAGCCCATTTTAATTTTTGAGGGTTATTATGATTCTTTTGTTTATGGGTGTTCCCTTGGATTTTGTGGTTAATTTCTTTTAAACATTCAATTTCGTTTGGAGTGAAGGCCACCTCTATTTTTTGCCCTTCTTCGGGTTCATTGTAAGCAATATTCATTTGAATAATTTTGAGCAATGAACTAAGCATATCAATGCAAATTTTTCGTATTGCCCAACCATTTTCCAGTTCACTATCTTCAATTTGAAAGCCTTTACTTTTAAGTAGCCTGTGAATCTGCTCTATCATCCAGCGTTGTGAATACCATTCTATAATTTTATAAGCATCTTCAAACGTTTTAATGGGATGGGTTGTTAAGAGTTTCCAACTTATTCCGTCCTTTTTTTCTTCAAAGGCTTCAACAATTTGGAGAGTTATAGTATTTGGATATGATTTATTATTTTTAATATGCTCCCCTTTGGCTAAGGTAATCGTAGCATATCTAACCTTTAATGGTATAATTTGCTTTATCCTCTTTTTGCGATAATCCGTTTGCAATGAAAGCATATAAGACCCTAAAATTGGTTGACCCGACAAAATCTCCCATGCCTTAAGTGTATCCGTAGTTTTTCTGTTATTTTTTGACCGGATTATATAATGAACATTTTCTTGAGATATACTGCTAAGCTGTTCATAGAAATCACCTTCTCTGTCCTCAATAAATGTTATCATCTTAGCTTGGGCTAATCTTTCCTTGCTTGCTTTAGCTGCAAGAATCCATTTATAAGATTCTTTTTCCTCTACAGCCAGACTTTGGTATTTTCTTTCTCTGCGATTAGGCATGTCTAAAGGACGATGCCATAATTGAACATCTGAGAAACCAAAAATATCACCGTTTGAAGCATCCTGCATCAAAGTACTATGCATTTTAAATCCTAATGAGGGCTAGGCCCCATCAAGTCTGCCAAAACCTGTATTCTCTTTTATCCTGTTTCTATGAGCGAAATAATTCATTTCCGTGGTATCCTGAATGCATAAAATATGACGGCCCGCAGCCAGCGAACAGGATCTAACACATAGTTCATTAATTAGAATAGCTTCATCCACTTTTTTATTATTTAAAAAACGATAAATCCCTTTCTGAATCGCTCTGGTAGGACTTATCTTGCGAATGCTGGTGTGGGAAACCTGTAAAAGCAAACGAAACAACTGAAGCCCCTTTTTTCTAATCTTTTATCCAAGAAAAGATTAGTAAACCTTGGTGTATATATGGTACTCATTTATTAATCCTTAATGCGAAAGTAAACTAACTTTGTGGGTACACGGTAGCTTTACAACGAGGATAAGCGAGACAAGCGTTTGTAACGCTAAGTATTTTAACATACCGTAACATTTACAAATCCTTTGCCATCCGCATAATCTATAGCACTTCTAAAAATATAATCTTTAGGATTGGTCACTATCATGGCACTTAAAGGACTCTGCTGAGAAAGGATGAGTTATGAACCATAGGTGTTCGTAACCTTGCCAATCCGAAAGGGATTATATGTTTATAGTTAACCAATTATTCAAATTTGTTCGACCCCTATGGGGTCGTATGAATTATTTACTTCTATTTCCTATAAATATCTCACTCCTATGGAGTGAAAAATTGGGTTTATTACCATCCCGGTCTCATGCAAAAACCCGTGCGAACGGAAAAAAATGAAATTACAAAATTGCTTATTTTTGTTTTCACAATTACTGTTGCCATCAAGCTAACTCTTTGATGGCAGTTTCACTCCTAAAAAAAGCTTTAAAAAAATGAAAACACCCTTTGCTCTATTCCTCATTCTTATTTCCGGTATTTATGGATGCAAGCTAAAAAAACAAGCAAAGCAGCCGGATGAGTTAAAGTATGCCACCATAAATATACAATCTAAACCAAATGGAGGCAATACATCAACGGTAACAGGGCACATAAAAAATTTAACGGATGGCGAACCGATTGAATTTGCCCGAGTAACTTTTATAAATGATGATGGAACTACAAGTAGCTCTGAAAGTGATTTAGATGGAAACTTTCAATTAAAAAACCTAATTACAGGCAATTACCGTATTCGTGTCAGTAAGCCTGGATTTACAACATTTGACCAATCCATTAAAATAGAACAACCTTCTGCAATAAAACTTGAAATTACGATTGAACTTAAACAAATACAAGTTGAAAAACCTGTAATCTACCTTTACCCCACAAAAAAGGAAAATATAACCGTGCAACTAAATTACCAAGGTGCGTTAGATCATACCTATCCTGCTTACCCAAAAGATGGATGGAGCGTTGCAGCCGAACCTAATGGTACATTATGGGATGAGAAAGGGCTGGAATATTATGCCTTATTTTGGGAAGGAAAACCATACAAGCAACTGATACCAAAAGACGGATTTATTGTGCCGGGAAAAGAAACTGCTGCATTTTTGGAGGAAAAACTCGCCTATTTGGGATTAAACCGCCGGGAGGCAAATGAATTTGTAATGTATTGGCTGCCGCGTTTGGAAAACAACCCTTTTAATTTGATTCATTTTGCAAGCAATGCATACGAGGAACAAGCCGAATTGATAATTACCCCTAAACCTGAAACGACGATTCGCGTGATGATGCTAACACAAGCTCTGCAATCCAAAATAGATTTTCCTGTGCAAGATTTAAGTGCCTTAAAAAAAAGTAGAAAAGGATTTACAGCCGTTGAATGGGGTGGCAGTGTTATTCAAGTCATTAATTTTTAAATTTCACCAAACAAAGGGTGAAGTGGTACTTAAGAATGTTTAAAAATTTTCATCCATTTTTTAATGCATTTATTCTAATGGCTCAATCATTGATTTGCGGTTTGAGACTATTTTTGATTTGTATAAACCATAACAATTCTAAAAAAATAACAGACTAAATATATGAAAATAGCAATAATTGGAACCGGTAATGTTGGCGGGGCATTGGCGCAACAACTTGTAAAAGGTGGTCATACAGTAGTAATGGGTGCTAAATTCCCATTAAGTGAAAAATCAATTCACCTTGCTACCAAAATTGGTGAAGACCGATTTGCTTCCGTTGAACATGCAACTAAACAATGTGAGGTAATTATTATCACTACACCGCCCGATGCCGTCTTGCAACTTATCCCTCAACTTGGAAATTTGGAAGGCAAAACACTTATTGATGCCACAAATTCAGTAAGAACCAAACCTGAACCATACCCAACGGCCTACCATGCGATTAAATCCCTTACAAAATTAGAAACCGTGGTAAAATGTTTTAATACCACTGGATTTGAAAACATGCTTAACCCACTGTATAAAGGAGAAGGAATAGATATGTTTTG
The DNA here is from genome assembly GCA_945897885.1 of Chitinophaga pinensis. Classification (GTDB taxonomy): domain Bacteria; phylum Bacteroidota; class Bacteroidia; order NS11-12g; family UBA9320; genus JABWCE01. The sequence goes on along the minus strand of CAMDGU010000009.1, from coordinate 33,984 downwards.
TGCCGGTAATAATAAACCCTCCAAAAAAATAGCTGAACAATTGGCCATAGACATCGGGTTTGCGTCCTGTTATGATTTTGGTGGCGATGATAAAGTAGAATTGCTTGAAAAATTTGCTTTGAGTTGGATAAACCTTGCCATTATGCAAGGTCAGGGACGAGACATAGCCTTTAAAATTGTGAGGAGATAACAAAATATTTAACTGATATATTGCAATAACTCATTAAAATATGACAGAAAAAAAATCGAAACACGTAGAAATTAAAACTAAACCAACCGCGGCAAGTGTTGAGGATTTTATTAATAATGTAACAGATGAACAGAAGCGCAAAGACAGTTTGGTTATTATGGAAATGATGAAAGAAGCCACCGGTGAGGAGCCGGTATTATGGAGTAGCTCCATTATTGGGTTTGGCAATAAGCGCTACAAAAGCCCTGCCACCGGCCGAGAGGTAGATTGGCTGCTGATAGGATTTTCGCCTCGCAAAGCAAATCTGTCATTGTACATTAGCATTGGTATTAAGGAACATGCAGCAGCTCTTGAAAAACTTGGCAAACACAAAACCGGTGTCGGTTGCCTTTACATTAATAAACTGGAGGATATAGACCTCAATGTGCTGAAAGGGATGATTGAGGCTTCGGTTAAGGGAAAGGAATAATTAATAACTGCCGGCTACCCCCCTTATGTTTCTTTCTAATACTGATATTTGGTCGTCCATTTTTTTGAAGAATTTGGCCCGTTGCTTTTCAGCCGTTCCACTCAATAGCAGCGATTTTTTGGTCAGGTTTTCCATCCAAAGGCGAGTTTCTTTAACAAAGGAAGCATTATAGGTAGAAATACTGTTAAACGTATTGTACCCCAAAAATACCCGTTCACCCATTTTGGCATCACCCGGTTCAATCAATATCTGATTGTTTCCAATCATAACTTCCGAATTATAAAGCATAAACTGGCCTCGTAAATCAGGATCGTTTTTATAACTGTTTTCACAGTTCATTTTTAGTTCATCCATCATCTGCCGTATTTCTTCGGTTACTAATAATGCCTGCGCAGTATCTTCAAATAAATCTGATTCCCAAAAAAACTCAACCTGCTTAAGCGTGCTTATTAGCGTTTCTTCTGTCCAAATTTCAATGCTGTTAATTTGTGAATAGGCCTTATAGGTTTTCTTATTAATGTCTATAATTTCCTGAGGAATAATATTAGAGTTAAATTTTTTTCCTTGAAAAAACTCGCTATTTAATACGGCTTTACTCCAGTAAAAACTTTTAAAGGCTGATAAATTTGAGAAATTAAAATGCCGGAACAGCGGCACATCATCGGCTGCATATATAATGCGGGTTCCGGGTATTTTTGCTAGTTGGCTCAGGTACTCCGAAAACCAAATCAGGTATTTTCCAAAGTTTAATTTTTCTTCAAACATGGGATTAAAATTAAAATTTACTTGCAATGAATCTACAGCCAGCAGGCCATCTACCGAAACCCCAAATTTTTTGGAAATAATGGCTACCTCATCAAACGAGAACCCGCTTTGACACCTTAAACGCCTGTAAATACTATCGGTAGATACTTTTAACAAATCGGCCAATTCATCGGCCAAACTAATGTTTGGGGCAATACTTCCTTTAAGTTGTGCCACAAATTTTTCCTGAAATTCAAATCCGCTATTCATAAAAAAACATTTAGAAAAAATGCAAGTAGCCTAATTTTTATTCGTATTTAAAACTAAACCGCTTGACAAAGTAAACCACATTTTATTATATTATGCAACTATTATCACTAAACATTTTATTTTATTTGCAAATAGTGCAAATTGCAACACCTAATGCCATTTTTTCAATTTTTAGATAAACGCCAATTATTAAACCTTTGCCTCATTTAATATAGATTCAATGAATAAAGTATTTGTAACAGGGGCCGATGGAATGCTGGGAAGTAGTATTTGCCGAGAGTTGCTTCATCAAGGGTATGAGGTAAGGGCTTTATGTTTTCCTAACCGAAAAACAACCACTCTGAATAATTTGCCGATTGAAATTGTGGAAGGTGATGTATCTGATAAAAATCTGCTTTTACAAAAAATGAAGGGCTGTAACTATGTAATACATGTTGCAGCCTTGATGAGTTTATGGCCAAGACGATCAGAATTAATAAGGCATGTAAATATTGAAGGAACCAAAAATGTGATGCAGGCTGCCGAACAACTTAAAATGGAACGGATGGTGCACATTGGCACAGCCAGTTCATTCAATAATGGCAGCAAAGAAAATCCGGGGAGTGAAAAAAAACCCTATGCAGGCCATAAATTTAAGATGGATTATATTGACAGTAAATATGAAGCACAAAATCTGTTGCTTGACCAGTTTAACAAAACCAGGTTTCCTGTAATTATAATTAATCCTACGTTTATGATTGGCCCGTTTGATTCAGGCCCATCTTCGGGAAAAATGCTGATAGCTATTTACAAAAACAAACTAAAACTTTATAATCGTGGAGGAAAAAACTTTGTTTGTAGTAAGGATGTTGCCTCAGCTGCAGTAAATGCATTAAAAAAAGGGAGACTGGGACAGTGCTATATTGCAGGCAATGAAAATTTGGAATACAAAGAGTTTTTTGAAAAGGCATTCAAAAAAATGAATAAACCCTTTGCCATGACCGGTGTTCCAAATCCTATCTTACTTACTGCTGGATTTTTGGGTTCGGTGGTAGCTAGGGTTACAAAAAAACCACCTATCTTAAGCATGGGAATAGCTTTATTGGCCAAAGAAAACAATTACTTTACCTCAGAAAAAGCAGTAAAAGAATTGGATATGCCTCAAACACCTATTGAAGTTGGGATTGAACAAAGTTTGGATTGGTTTAAAGAAAATAAATACATTTAAGAGTTATGAACGTAAATTATAATTGGAACCCTGAATACAGCGCTGCAACCTTAACAATTCTCTCTGTCTCGATAGGCTTTGCAGTTTATTGGTTTTTGGCCATGAGTGAAAAACTGAAATCTTTATTTTTTAAAAAATACAGTTCGGAAAATGCCTGGGTAGCATATGTGCTTTTTCAAAAAATGATGGGTGTACTTTTTATGGGTACTATCCCTTGTATAATTTTGATTTCAAATTCAGATTATACACTTGCTGATTTAGGATTAAACCTGGAAAACTTTAAAGAATCACTCCTTTATATTTCAGCAGCAGGAACTTTTATCCTTATCGTTAATTTTTTTGTTTCCAAAAACACAAATAATCTTGCCATGTATCCGCAAATGCGGGTAAATATATGGAATAGAAAAACGATCCTCCTGAATACCCTAAGCTGGATGGCCTATTTATTTTCCTATGAACTCATGTATCGCGGACTGCTTTTACTGGTTTGCTATCACGCATTTGGATTTTGGCCGGCAGTGGCTATCAATTTATCTTTTTATTCATCTACACATATTGCCAAAGGATTAACCGAAACGGTAGGAAGTTTCCCATATGGTTTGTTTCTTTGCTATGCCACTATTTCTACAGGCAGCATTGCAGTGGCATTTGTAACCCATTTAATATTGGCTTTGTCAAATGATTATTATTCTGTTTACCACAATCCAGATATGAAATACACATGAAATCCTTTTTTGAGCAAAAAGTTGTCATAATCACAGGTTCGTCCATGGGTATTGGGAAATCATTGGCTCTGTATTTAGGAAAACAAAAAGCTCATGTGGTATTAAATGCCCGAAATGCTGAAAGATTACTGGCTACAGAAATAGAACTTAAAGAAGCAGGATGCAGTGTAGTTAGATTTGTTGGTGATATTACCAACGAAAAAGAATGTGACCGACTTATACAAAAAACAATAGATAGCTTTGGAAAAATTGATATTTTGGTAAACAATGCCGGAGTTTCTATGCGAGGCAAGTTGGAACATCTATCACCTGGACTTATTTCTACTATTTTCAATATCAATACCATTGCCCCAATAATACTTACCAAAAAAGCATTACCTTATATTGAACAAACCAAAGGAAGTATTGTATTTATTTCCAGTTTGGCGGCATTGCGGGGATTGCCTGTAATTTCGATATACAGTGCAGCTAAAATGGCACTTACAGCTATTTCTCAATCGTTGCGATTTGAAACCAAGCCCCACGGTATTCATGTAGGCTTAGTTTATGTGGGTATTACCAAAATTGAAAAAGATAAAACGGCACTGGATGCCAATGGAAAAACACTGGTGCTGGACGAACGCAAAGGAATATTTACCGAAAGCATGCCTAATGTGGCAAAAGGAATTAGCCTAAATATTGAATACAGAAAAAAACAATCCATCATCGGATTTTCAGGAAAAGTATATTACTTCTTAATTAAATTTTTCCCAAGGCTTATGGATGTAATCATTCATCGGTCGCAAAAAAAAGTGGATACACTTTCAAAATAAAACTGACTTATATCGCAACTTAAGCAAAAAAGAATTGCTAAGATTTCTATAAGGCTGATTCCTCCTCCTGAAAAAAGGTACAAAGTGCAACTTTAATTACCTATCGTGTTTGATTTGTTGCAAAAAATGCAAAAACCCCCTTCAATCCTGCTTTAGGCAATTTTAATAGCCTATTGGATTTGTGAACCTTTGCCTCATCAAATTATCTCAAAAAAATGAAAACTTTAAAAAACAACATCGAAAAATTATTACTTGTAATTGCGTTATTAGGAACTTCCTTTTTTGCAAATTCTCAAGGAAATGGAAAACCCACAGCTGCAGTGCTCAGTATTGATAGCAAAGGCGTAATCAACAATTCAGAATCGGTAAGCTACATGGTAAGGCTTGAATTAGAAAAAACAAATACTTACAACATGATGGATAAGTACGATATGGCTGAATTGATTAAAAAAAATGAAATTGATGTAACTAGTTGCTATGGAAAATCGTGTGTGGTGGCTGCCGGAAAAGCCTTGGGTGCTGACAAAATGATTACCGGAAGTGTGGAACGCTTTGGTGAAAAAATAGTTATTTCCTTAAAAGTAATTGACATTGCTACTGCATCGGTAGAAAAACATGATGCTACTGAATACCAAAATTTACAGCCTGAATTGCAACGCATGATTACTATTTCGGTTCAACGATTGTTGGGAATAGCTCCCGATCCAAATATTGTAAACGTATTGGTTAATTACGATGCCCCTATTGCTAGCCCGCAAACTCAGCTGAAACTAAACGGCCCAAGAATGGGAGCTTCTATGGCTTTTGGTGATGCTGGTAAAGTCCTAACTGCACCAAAAAGCAAAGGTGGATTTGACATGTATCCTGCCACTTTTCAAATAGGCTGGCAATTTGAAAAACAATACATCAGTGCCGGAAATTTTCAAGCTTTGGTGGAGTTTTTTCCAATGATTGGTGGTTTAGAATCGGGTAAATTTATTCCTTCAGCTACTTTTCTTAATGGATTTAGAGTAGGGAAAGCTGGTTGGGAGTTTGCCTTTGGACCTACTTTTAGAATTGTAACCAAAGCGGATGGCTATTTTGAAAACGATGAATGGCACCTTGAAAAAGAATGGACAGGAACTACTCCTAATCCTAACACCATCGAAAACCGATTGGATAGCCGTGGTTTCAATACCCTTTCCACCAGTTTATTTATGGGTGTAGGCCGCACTTTCAAATCAGGTTATCTTAATATTCCTGTAAATCTTTATGTGATGCCGCGCAAAGAAGGAACTATAGCAGGATTTAGCTTTGGTTTCAACATTTACAAAAAACCAAAAGTAAATTAGGTGTAACCTTAAAATTATAAAGTCATGAAAAACGTAATGGTTCTTACAGTTATCTGGCTTTTGAGTCTTTCATCGGGGAATTTAATAAACGGCCCTGATCTTTCAAAAAAAGAAGACTTGAAGGCCCTTGGCTTTGGAAAAATATTTGAGACAGACAAAACCATCACAACCAAAATAATGCTGGAAGAGGTGACTGACTATTACATTGTTTACATAAAAAATGAAAGCCTACACGATATGGCCATGGACCGAATAAGCAGAATTGAGTTTTATGAAACCAAATGGGGGCCTGTAAAAATTGAGTTTCCTAACAATAAGCCCAAAATAATCTTGCTTGATTAACTAACCAAGAATAAACCTACCGGGTAGAACCCATTTGAGATATTTTGATTCAAATGGCGTTCTACCCATTTTTTTGTTTAGTATCATACCTAAAAAAGTAAATTGTATTTTTACAACCTCATTCTACTAAAATAAATGCTCGAACTTTTTCATTTTTTCTGGATATCTCTTGCCGGCATTGCACTCATTTTTTTGGCTGAATGGATGTATTATAATCAAAAAGTTCATGTAGAAATTACCCGTAAAATAGTTCACGTTGGCTCAGGATTGCTGGCACTTTTACTGCCGGTGTATTTTCACAATCAGTGGCTGGTATTGTTGATGTGTGGTTTGGCACAGTTGGTTTTGGTTATTAGCCTTAATCGCGGTTTACTAAAAAGTATAAATGCGGTAAAACGAAAAACCTATGGAAGTATCCTTTTTCCGATGGTGGTGTATTTGGTGTATTTAGCTTGGTATTACTCCGGTAGTAGGCAAGATCAGGTGGTGCAATCGTATGCCTATTTTCAACTTCCCATTTTAATTCTGGCATTTTGCCATCCTCTGGCCAACTGGATTGGGTTATACTATCCCATCATCAAATTCAAACATCAAAACAAAAGTTTGGGAGGTATGCTGGCTTTTTGGAGTTTGGCATTTTTGCTAAGCTGCATTATACTGCTGGCCACACATCTTTTTAATACCAAAGACATAACCTGGGTAGCCATATTTATAGCCACCCTTACTAGCACCACCGAAATTTACAGCAAAAAAGGATTCAGTAACCTGTTTATACCTATTGTAGTGTTGCTGGCATTGTATATTGTGGAGTATTTCTTTTAAAACCCTCTTGACAAAGCCCTTGTATCTTCGGCTTCTTTCAAGGCTATTATCATATCCAAGGCTATTGGAACTACATCGCTGCAAATGGTTATAAAACTATCTTTGGTAGCATTATCCATCACAAAATTTATGGCTTCTACTTCGTTGGGTATAGCGTGAACTATTTTATTAGGGTCTACCGAATGAATGCCTTTTGTTATCAAATCAATAATTTCCTGTCCGCTTTTGCCTCTCAGGTTTTTATCCTGGCGAATCACTATTTCATCAAACAAATGAGCCGCTTCCACTCCTAATGAAATGGTATCTTCATCCCGTCTATCTCCCACTCCGGCTACTACTCCAACTTTTCGCGGACTTTCTACTTTTCTCAAAAATTTACCCAAAGCCTGCAAGCCGGCTGTATTATGGGCATAATCAACCATCACCGTATAGTTGTTGAAATAAAACATATTCATTCGTCCCGGAGTTTGTGCCGGTGAAGGAATAAAGGTTTGCAGTGCCAATCGAATATCTTCCAGTTTAAAATTGCGGAGGTAACTGGCCATTACTACCGGTAAGGTATTGGCAATATTAAACTCAGCTTTACCCCCAAAGGTGATAGGAATATTGGTTACTTTTTCAACCCGTATTTTCCATTCGCCTTTTAGTATGGTTACATAGCCATTTTCATAAACCGTTGCCAATCCTCCTTCTTTGCAATGTTCCTTAATGCGCGGATTGTTTTCATCCAAACTAAACAAGGCTACTTTGCAGTCCACATCGTTTCGCATTTGGTAAACCAAATCATCATCGGCATTTAAAATGGCATACCCCTCGGGCAATACACTTCGGGGAACTACCGATTTTACCCTGGCCAGTTGCTCAATGGTATCAATACCTAGCAAGCCCAAATGGTCGGCAGCTATATTGGTAACAATGGCCATATCGCAATTATGAAAGCCTAAGCCGGCTCTTAATATTCCGCCTCTGGCACATTCCAAAACGGCTAAATCAACCGATGGATCTTTTAAAACAAACTCAGCCGAAACAGGACCGGTGCAATCGCCCCTCAGCATTAATTCATTTTGGATATAAACTCCATCAGTAGTGGTATAGCCCACTTTGTGGCCTATTTGCTTGCAAACATGAGCCATCATGCGGGTGGTGGTAGTTTTTCCATTGGTACCCGAAACAGCTATGATAGGAATGCGTGCCGAACTTCCCGGAGGATACAGCATGTCGATTACAGGTTCAGCCACATTGCGGCCAATTCCTTCCGTTGGGTCAAGATGCATACGGAAACCCGGTGCAGCATTTACCTCTAGTACTGCTCCACCATTTTCGGATAAAGGCGTGCTTAAATCGGGAGCCATTATATCTATACCACAAATATCCAAACCTATGATGCGGGCTATCCGTTCGCACATAAAAATGTTACTTGGATGTACCAAATCTGTAATATCGGTGGCAGTACCTCCTGTGCTAATATTAGCAGTTGGCTTTAGCCACAGTTCTTCCCCGGCAGGCAATATTGTTTCAAGGGTGATGCCCTTTTCGGTTAAAATATTTTGGGTAAAATGGTCAACTTTAATGGTTGTTAAAACTTTTTCATGTCCATATCCACGGCGTGGGTCAGAGTTAACTCTATCAATAAGTTCTTGCAAAGTGCTTTTACCATCACCTATTACGGCTGCTGGTGTACGCTTGGCAGCACAAATAAATTTGTAATTAATAACTAATATTCGGTGGTCGAAGCCTGTTATGTATCGTTCTACTATTATTCCCCTACCATATTTTTGAGCAGCATTAAAACCGATTAATAAGTCATCCCAATTGTTTAAATCGGTGGTAACCCCCTTACCATGATTTCCATTTACAGGTTTGGTAATTAAAGGATACCCCAGCTTATTGGCTGCTGCTTTCAATTCTTCTTCGTCATAGCAAATCCTTCCTTTTGGTACAGGAATTTCAGCGGCCTCCAAAAGATTTTTAGTATCTTCCTTATCGCAGGCTATTTCTACCGCTATGCTACTCGTAGTGCTGGCAATAGTGGCTTGTATGCGGTGTTGATTTACTCCGTAACCCAATTGTACCAATGAACGGTTGTTTAAACGGATAAAAGGAATTTTGCGTTTTACAGCCTCATCAACTATGGAGCCTGTACTTGGACCTAAGCGATCGTTTTCACGAATCTCGCGTAGTTCTTGAATCACGGCATCCACATCATAATCTTCGCCACTTATAAGGGCTTCGGCAATTCGTACCGCTGATTTGGCGGCATGTATTCCTGCTTTTTGCTCATAATAACTAAACACCACATGATACACACCCGGCGTTGCAGTTTCACGGGTACGGCCAAAGCCACATTCCATACCTGCCAACGTTTGAATTTCCAAGGCGATATGCTCTATTACATGTCCCATCCAGGTGCCGTCTTTTACCCTTAAAAAAAATCCCCCCGGCTTGCCAGGTGAACACCGGTGCGAATGCATGCTTGGAAACATTTTTTCAATGCGTTCAGAAAAGCCATCTATTTTATTAGTAGGGCGTTCTTCCAATTCTTCCAAATCCAAACGCATTACTATTAATTTATGCCGCTTTACATTCCAGTAATTCGGCCCGTTCATTACCTTTATATCAATTATCTTCATATGTAATTATCTGTTTTTTACTTATAGGAAATATGGAATATCTGCGATATTTCATATCCTACCAATTTGCAAGCGGCAATTTATAGATTAAAACTATTAAAAAACAAAAAATACTTAGTCATCAACATTTGATGGTTTTAAATATTTTAAACTATTCTCATTTGTTCTGGCATTTTGTGTTCATTACTTGTTACTTAAAAAAGGTATTACACTTAACATTCTCTTAATAATGGCCTATTTTTGAAACTTTTTAAAGATGATTCCAAATCAAAGATTCATCATTACCATAATTTAAAAAACAGAAATTGAACTAAATGATATTAGGAAAATTAATTTCAATAGGCGGAGCAGAAGACAAAGGCACAGAAGCTGAGCCGGATTTTATTCAAAAAAATAACCTTAATTTTTTTGAACTTGGCATTCTGAAACGTGTTGTGGAAGAAATTGGGGGTAGCCATTCTCATATAGAAGTTATTACTACCGCTTCCTCTATACCCGAAGAAGTAGGTGAAAATTATTTAAAAGCTTTTGGCAAAATTGGTTGCGACAATGTTGGAATAATCCATATAAAATATAGGGACGATGCCGATAATCCGGATTTTATTGAACGCATAAAAAAGTGTGATGGCGTAATGTTTTCGGGCGGAAATCAGTTGCGTCTTACCACCATTTTAGGTGGAACCGAATTGATGAGTATTATTCATAACCGCTATGAAAATGAAAAATTTGTAATGGCCGGAACCAGTGCCGGAGCGATGGCTATGAGTAATACCATGATTTACCATGGTAATAGTACTACAGCTCATTTAAAAGGCGAAGTGAGGATAACCACCGGATTGGCTTTTTTACAAAATGTTATTATCGATTCACATTTTGAAAAACGTGGTCGCTTTGGCCGATTAGCCCAAGCTGTGGGTTGCAATCCATCCTGCATAGGTATTGGACTTGGCGAAGATACAGGCCTTATTATTACGGGAGGCAATCATTTTGAAGCTATAGGCAGCGGATGTGTGATACTGGTAGACGGACATAAAATACGCCATTCCAATATTGCCGATATTCCCGAAGGTAGCCCTATTTCTTTGGAAAATCTGATTGTTCATGTAATGGTGGACGGTGATGGATATGACTTAAAAGAACGCATTTTCCACGGCGATTTTATCTCTTTGATTCAGGAACACTAGAATTTCGTTTTTTTTAAAGCTTTTTTTCTGATGGTGAAACTTTTTCTTTAAATAAATGCTGTTGTTTAATCTTTAAAGTTCTTTGGGCAAACATTACTAAACGCTTTGGTGTTCTATAGTTTAAAAACCATTCGGGTCACTATTTAAATGAACACATCCAAAACCTTTCTATTTGCCGGAGCCTCAAGCGCCATCGCCAAAGAAACTGCCCTATTACTTCAGGAACAAGGGCATCAAGTTATAGGCATCAGTACCAAACCATCGCAATATAATTACAATGAATTTTATGAAGTTGATTCTTATACTTTTGGGGGATTCCCTATATTGGAAACAGCAATAGATGGGTTGGTTTATTTTCCGGGTACCATAAATCTTAAACCTTTTGCCCGCCTTACCCAAGCCGAATTTTTAAAGGATTTAGAAATAAATTCTTTAGGAGCTGTTGCATTTGTTCAGGCATATTTACCCAACTTAAAAAATGTGCCAAATTCGTCAATAGTCTTTATAAGCAGCGTGGCAGTTAGCACCGGTATGCCTTTTCACGCCTCTATTTCTATGGCCAAAGGCGCTATTGAAGGATTAACCAAAGCTTTGGCAGCTGAACTTGCTCCATCCATTCGGGTAAATTGTGTGGCTCCTTCTTTGGTAAATACCCCTTTGGGAAACAAATTTGTAAGCACTCCCGAAAAAATGGAACAAATGGAAAAGCGAAATCCTTTAAGAAAAGTAGGTAACCCAAAAGATGTAGCTAATGCCATTGCTTTTTTAGTATCAGAAAATGCAGCTTGGGTTAGTGGACAAATACTGGCAGTAGATGGAGGAATGAATACTTTAAAAAACGGGTAAAAACACGTGAACAAAACACTGAAATTAATTCTTTGCCTTTTGATTACGCTGGCTATTGGGAGCATATCAGGAATTGCTACTGCTGCCGGAATTAAAAGCTGGTACTTAACTTTAAACAAACCTTTTTTTAATCCTCCCAATTATTTGTTTGGCCCTGTATGGACGCTTCTTTATTTGCTAATGGGCATTTCAATTTATCTGATTTTACAAACCCCCAAAACGGATATGAGAAAAAAAGCCATTATCATATTTTGCGTTCAGCTGGGTTTAAATTTTCTTTGGAGTTTTCTGTTTTTCAAGTTTCAACGTGTTGGCATAGCATTTATAGAAATTTTGCTCATTTGGGCAAGTATACTTACCATGATTCTTACGTTTTATAAACTAAATAAAACGGCCGCCTTACTTCAAATTCCTTACCTCTTATGGGTAAGCTTTGCAAGTATTTTAAATGGCGCTATTTGGTGGTTGAATTAGATTTTTAAGCAAATTCTACAATTCATCCATCCAATTCTACAATTCATCCATTTTATAGTTTAGCAAAACTTTATGGCCATGTAATATTGTGCCATAAAATAAATCAGATGAAAAAAAATTACATACTTTTTGTGTTCATGATATTGCAGGCTTTAATGTCATTAGCCTATGCTCAAGCCCCTACTCAGGTAATTAGGGGAGTTGTTTTTGATAAACAATCACAATCAACCCTGGCAGGTGCTGCCATTATTATTATAAACTCCAATCCACCAATGGCTGCTGCAAGTGAAGCGGATGGTAAATTTAAAATTACAGACGTAAAACCAGGGCGCTATGATTTAAAAATTACATACATTGGGTATAAGGAAATAATACTGCCCAATGTGGATGTGAGTTCAGGAAAAGAAAATGTATTGGAAATAGGCATGGAAGAAAATGTAAGCCATCTAAATGAAGTACTTATATCGGGAACCAAGAAAAACGAGACTCAAAATGAAATGACCACCGTAAGTGCCCGGTCGTTTTCAATGGAAGAAGTAAACCGTTATGCCGGCGGTCGGTCGGACCCATCGCGATTGGCGGCCAACTTTGCCGGAGTAAGTTCTCCCGATGATTCAAGAAACGATATCGTAATTAGAGGCAATTCACCAACAGGTGTGTTATGGCGTATTGAAGGTTTAAATATTCCAAATCCTAACCATTTTTCTACCATTGGCACCACCGGCGGACCGGTAAGTGCTATTAACACAAACGTTATAAAAAATTCAGATTTTTTTACTTCTGCTTTTCCTGCTGAATATGGTAATGCCAATGCGGGAGTTTTTGATTTAGGATTTAGAAAAGGAAATGCCGAAAAACGAGAACACACCTTTCAACTGGGTGCTTTAACGGGTTTAGAAGCAATGACAGAGGGACCTTTAAATAAGCAAAAAGGGTCGTCGTATCTATTTGCTTACCGATATTCATTTACAGGAGTTGCCCAAAAAATGGGTATTCCTATTGGTACCGCCGCCACGCCTTTTTATCAGGACATTTCCTTTAAAATTAATGGTGGTGAAACCAAATTTGGGCGATTTACCCTTTTTGGATTAGGTGCAAAAAGTAACATTGACTTTTTACATAATAAAATTGATTCGAGCGACTTGTTTGCCAACCCTTCAAAGGACAGCTACTTTACCAGTGATATTGGGCTGGTGGGGTTAAAACATTTTTTTAAAGTAAACAGCAAATCCTATTTTAATACCGTTTTAGGGGTTACCTATAATGGTTCCAACTACTTAGAAGATGATGTATCGAAAGAAATACCAACCACTACCAAACGAAGCATTGAAAATAAAACCAGTCAATTGCACTACTCCATCAATGCCTCTTACAATTCAAAAGTTAATACCCGATTATTTATTAAAGTAGGTGCCATTGCTGAAGTTATTAATTTGAATTTAAATGCCCGTATCCTTGATTCATTGGATGTTTGGAATCAATATTGGGATTTTAAAGATTATACCAATTTATTACAAGGATATGCCCAGGCTCGCTATCGATTTACGGATAAATTGACTTTAAATACCGGGATTCACAGCCAGTTGCTTACCTTAAATAATTCAATAAGTGTGGAACCTCGCATTGGATTAAAATATCAGGTTGCCCAAAAAAGCACCTTAAGTATAGGGTATGGAATGCATAGCCAAATGCAACCTACCGATGTTTATTTTTATCGTTCACGATTGGCCGATGGCACTTATGACCAGTCTAACAAGGATTTAGATTTTACAAAAAGCCATCACTTTGTTTTAGGTTTTGACATTTTACCTATAAAAGACTGGCGAATAAAAACAGAGGTATACTATCAACTTTTATCTAATATTCCGGTAACCCAATCACCAAGCAGTTATTCAATGTTAAATACCGGAGCCAGCTTTATTCCAAACAATCAAGGCTATTTAAAAAATACAGGAAAAGGTGAAAACTATGGTGCTGAGTTAACTATCGAAAAATTCTTTAGTGAAGGATATTATGCTTTGCTAACCGGCACAATTTATGAGTCAAAATATAAAGGAAGTGATGATGTGGAACGTAATACAGCCTTTAATGGCAAATTTGTTTACAATATTTTAGCAGGTAAAGAAATTAAATTGGGCAAAGACGGTCGCAATGCTTTAAACTTTGGAATAAAAATGACCCATGCGGGAGGACGCTATTTTACACCTGTAGATTTGGCCGCCTCACTTATTGCCAACGAACAAGTATTAAAAGGGGATATCTATGCATACAGCGAACGAAACCCAAATTTTTTCAGGCTTGATTTTAAAGCCGGATATACCCAAAATAGCAAAAAGCGAAAAATTTCCCAATCCTGGTCATTGGATATCCAAAATGTAACAAACCATAAAAATGTGTTTGCAGAGCGGTATAATCCGGTTAACAATCAAATTAATACCGCTTATCAAATCGGATTCTTCCCTAACTTTGTATACAAAATACAATTTTAAAAAGGTTGTGACTTATAGAGTATGATGCTGCAAAAGAAAAAGAAATATATAGTAATGGTATTTGTAGGAATACTCATTTCTTTATCTATTGATAGCGTTATACCATTTCAAAAGCAGGGTCATAATAAAATTTATGATTTCATATTCAGCATTTTATTAACTATTGTTATATGGGAGGGCAATCTTTTTATTGACAGGAAATTAAATATAAAATTCCCATGGGTTCAAAAACCGATGAGGCGTTTGTTTGTACAATTTCCCATAGGCACCCTTTTTAGTGCTGTCAGCATTTACATAGGAATGAGTATTTACAATACGTATTTCTGCGAAATTCCTGAAAATTTTAAAAACACTTTATTTTCAAGTTCTATTATTATTGGTACCCTGTTTTCAATAGTACTTATTGGTATTGAAATAAGTATTCAATTTTTTAACCAATGGAAAAACTCATTAGTTGAAATTGAAAAATATAAAACCGAAAGTGTAAAAGCTCAACTTCAAAATATAAAAAATCAAATCAATCCGCATTTCTTGTTCAATAACCTTAGTGTTCTTTCATCATTGGTATATAAAGACCAAGACAAGGCTGTGGATTTTATTAATCAATTATCAAAAGTATACAGATACTTATTGGATAATGTAAATACTGAATTAGTTACTTTAGAACATGAACTAACTTTTATTAAGTCCTATACATACCTGCTACAAATCCGGTTTCAAGCCAATATTATTTTTAAACTGGATATTGACCCCATTTATTTACATAATTTGATACCGCCAATGGCCTTGCAAATGCTATTTGAAAATGCCATTAAACATAATGAAATTTCACATGAGCAGCCGCTAACTATCCTTGTTACCGTTAGCAACAACCAACTGGTAACCTCCAATAATTTGCAATTGCGAACCAATCATGAACCATCATCCAAAACCGGATTACAGAACATTAAGGACCGCTATAAACACTTTTCCGATAGAGAAGTAGAAATTATTGAAAGTGAAACTTTTTATACCGTAAAACTCCCATTACTGCATCATTAAAATGAAAGCAATAATTATTGAAGACGAAAGTCTATCGGCCGATCACTTAAAAACTTTACTAAAACGAATAGACAAAAATATAGAAGTCATTGCCATTTATGAATCTGTAAAGCAAAGTGTTGATGCTTTTAAAAATGGCATTTCGTGCGATTTGTTATTTGTCGACATCCATTTGGCGGATGGCTTAAGTTTTGAAATATTTTCGAAGGTAGCAATTGAAACCCCTGTTATTTTTACTACAGCCTATGATGACTATGCTATAAAAGCGTTTAAACTAAACAGCATTGATTATTTGTTAAAACCCATTGGCATTGACGATTTAAAAATTGCCTTGAACAAATATAAAAAAATCAACCATGTTCATCAAAGCAACATCATCGAAGATATTACCAATGCCTATCAAACCCTTAATAAAAACTATAAAAGCCGATTTATGGTTAAAATTGGGGATTCTATTTCATCTATAAAAACAGAAGAAATTACCCATTTCATATCAGAAGATGGTATTGTATTATTAGCCATTAATGGTGGAAAACGCTTCATCACGGATTATACTTTGGATATTCTTGAAACCTTAATCGACCCACAACTATTTTTCAGGATTAATAGAAAAGTAATTGTGAATATTAACAGCATAAATAAAGTAAGTCCCTATTTTAACAGCCGATTAAAGATTGATTTTGCAGGGCTGGAAGATGAGGATACTATTATTAGTCGTGATAGGGTAACAGATTTTAAACACTGGCTGGATAAATAGGTTCAATTAATTAGTGGACAAGATTGGAATACCTCTACTTCAAAGTAACTTTGCTGTCTTCGTATCACTGTTTTTTTACCAATCAATATGCTTCCTGCCAAAAAAGAACATCCCAAAGAAAAGGATAAACTTCACCCTAGAAATAAACACAGGGAACGCTATGATTTTAAGCAATTAATTAGCAGTTGTGCAGACCTAAAACCTTTTGTGGCCTTAAATAAATATGGGGATGAATCCATTGATTTTTTTAACCCACAAGCGGTAAAAGCATTAAACAAAGCACTACTCATTCATTTTTATGGCATCCAATATTGGGATATACCGGATGGCTATTTATGTCCGCCCATACCCGGAAGAGCGGATTATATTCACCACATTGCCGATGTATTGGGCAAATTAAATGGTGGTAAAATTCCTAAAGGACCTACAATTAAAGTGCTGGATATTGGAGTGGGAGCTAATTGCATTTATCCAATTATAGGCACCAAAGAATACGGTTGGTCGTTTGTAGGTTCCGAAATTGATTCCATAGCTGCCGATTCAGCTAATTCAATTATTAATAAAAATGAGGGATTGAGCGAAGTAATTGACATCAGACTTCAAAAAAATACGAAGGAAATTTTTAATGGTATTATTAATATCAACGAATACTTTGACTTAACACTTTGCAATCCACCTTTTCATGCTTCTTTGGCCGAAGCCAAATCAGGGACACTGCGTAAATTGAAAAATTTAAAGCAAAAAAAAGTAAGTACACCTGTTCTAAATTTTGGTGGGCAAACTACCGAATTGTGGTGTGATGGCGGCGAATCGCAATTTGTAAGTAATATGATTCAGGAAAGCGAAAAATTTACCCATCAGTGTTTGTGGTTTTCTACTTTAATCTCCAAAGAATCTAACTTAAAGCATGTTTATTTTGAACTTAGAAAAGTAAAAGCCACCGAGGTTAAAACTATTGAAATGGGTCAGGGAAATAAAATTAGCCGAATTGTTGCTTGGACTTTTTTAACCAAACAGGAACAAAAAGACTGGAACAAAAGAAAATAGAACCCCCTAAGAAAAAGGGTTACAAATAATAAGTTTGCCTTACACTTGCATTATAAGTTGCTGTTTTAAAAAATCGAATATGAAAAAATTAACCTTTTTATTCCTTGCCTTTATTATATCTCAATCAGGTATTGCCAAAATATGGAAAATAGGAGCCTCACGAAGTTATACCAAACCTAGTGCGGTTGCTGCATTGGTAAGCAATGGCGATACAGTGGAAATAGATGCCGCAGTTTATGCGAATGATGTAGCCAAATGGACGGCTAATAATTTGGTATTAAAAGGCATTGGCGGATTGGCACATTTAAAATCGGGAGGAACGGCATCAGGTGGAAAAGCCATTTGGGTGATAGGTGGAAACGATTGCAAAATTGAATACATCGAGTTTTCAGAATGCACTTCAGTGGATTTAAACGGAGCAGGTATAAGGCAGGAAGGAAAAAATATAATGGTAAGCCATTGCTTTTTTCATGATAACCAAAATGGAATATTAGCCGGAACAGTAAATCCAAGTAATATCACCATTGAATACAGCGAGTTTGCGAATAATGGCTATGGCGATGGTCAAAGTCACAATCTTTACATTAACCATATTGATACTTTAACCTTTCGGTACAATTATTCACACCATGCCAAGGTGGGCCATGAACTGAAAAGTAGAGCCAATGTTAATTTTATTCTTTACAATAGATTTAGCGATGAGGCTGCCGGTGATGCCAGCCGAAGTCTTGATTTGCCAAATGGGGGAACCTGTTATATTATTGGTAACGTGATTGAACAAGGTCCGTTATCCCAAAATTCAAATATTATTGGCTATGGCTTGGAAGGATTAACCAATACCAGTAAACATGAAGTTTATGCTATTAACAATACCCTGATAAATAATAAAACAACCGGTAGTTTTTTTGCGTTTCAAACGGGCACGGCTTTATTTAAAGGGTACAATAATATATTGGCCGGCAGCGGAAGTTTTGTTACCGGAAATTTTCCAACAATTATTGATACCTCCAACAACCGTGTTAATACAAGTATTGCCTCCTTTGCATTTTCCAACCCATCAACCTACGATTTTCATATTACTAAAAGTAGTACCTCGCTTATCAATATGGGTAAAAATCCAGGCTCAGGCAATGGATTTTCGTTAAGTCCTGTAAAGGAATATTCACACCCAAATAATGTTACCAATCGCTGTGCTTCAGGCCTTATAGATATTGGGGCTTATGAATATTGCAGTACAAGTTTTATTACCTCCAATTACTTAAAAAAACCAGAAATTTATCCCAACCCTTCCCGCCAATTTATAACCTTAAACCTACCAAATAAATTGAATACTTCTGTCGAGGTTTATTCAATACAGGGGCAATTAATAGCGTCTTTTGATTCTGCCAATGCGTTGGATATTTCTAAATTAGATATCGGAATTTATACGATTGTTATTAAACAAGATGATTCCGTGTGGACAGGAAAGTTCTTAAAAAACTAAATTTGCCTTCTTTTATTTCAAAACAAAAGATTTTATAAATCAATTAATCCATGAACGAAACCATAGCATTTGGTCTTTTATGTTTCACCTCCTTTTTTACCCTCATAAATCCATTGGGAACTATGCCCGTATTTATGACCATGACGGCAGATTTAACAGACCAGCACAGAACCCATATTGCCAAAAAAGCATCCATAATTTCAGCTATTGTTATTATGGCGTTTGCCATTTCGGGGCAGTTGCTTTTTAATTTTTTCGGCATTTCGGTTAATAGTCTGCGAATCGTTGGAGGCATTATATTTTTTATGATGGGTATGGATATGCTTCAAGCCAGACTTGGGCAGGTAAAGATAAAAGACTCTGAAGTAAAAAGTTATGTGGCTGATATATCTATAACACCGTTGGCCATTCCCATGATTTGCGGCCCCGGAGCCATAACCAATTCTATTGTTTTAATGGAAGATGCTTCTACCATTTCTAAAAAAATCATACTTTTCGTTACTATTATTGTAGTGCTTTATGTTACGTATTTGGTGCTCTATAGTTCATCCCGAATTATAAAAATATTAGGCCAAACAGGAAACAATGTGATGATGCGACTTATGGGTTTGATTGTGATGGTGATAGCCGTAGAGTTCTTTTTTAGCGGCCTAAAACCAATAATAATGGACATGCGGAAATAATCTAATGTAAAAAATATGAAGCTTAAATTTTTACTTTTATTAACCTTTCTTATTGCCAAAGCAAGTGAAGCTAAATGGATAAACGCAGATGCTACCAACTACAAAGGATTTCTTAGCACACTAACTGCCGGAGATACTCTGCTACTTGCCGCAGGCAATTATACTAATAATTTAAGCCTAAACACTATCAATGGAGCTGCGGCCAAACCCATTGTAATAATGGGAAGTGGAAATAACACTGTTTTTCAAGGGCAGTCATGCTGCAATACGGTTAGCCTTACTAAATGCTCCTACCTTGTAATAAAAAACCTAAAACTGGATGGACTAAATCAGGTAATTGATGCCGTAAAAGCCGAAGGAACCACGGATAACTGGACTCATCATATTACATTGGAGTATTTAACCATTATTAATTACGGTGCTTCGCAACAAAATGTAGGAATAAGTACCAAATGCCCGGTATGGAATTGGGTAATACGAAAAAATAAAATTGTTGGGGCAGGAACCGGTTTGTATTTAGGAAATTCTGACGGGACCAAACCTTTTGTAAACGGCATTATAGAATATAATTATGTGGCCAACACCATTGGTTACAGTATGGAAATAAAACATCAACTAAATGGGCAGCGGGAGTTATTGCCTGAAACCTCGGTGAATGGTAAAACAATTATCCGACACAATGTTTTTACAAAAGACGAAACCTCGTCAACAGGAGGTAATGCCAGACCCAACTTATTGGTTGGCGGATTTGCCACCAGCGGATTTGGATCGCAGGATTATTATGAAATATATGGAAACTTTTTTTACAATAACCCGGTAGAGGCTTTGTTTCAGGGTACCGGAAATATTATGCTTTACCAAAATATTTTTGTTAATCATTTTGATCCTTCAGGCTATAGGGCAATATATATTACACCGCATAATGGCGTTAGCCCTCAAGATGTAAAGGTTTTTCACAATACGGTTTGGGTTGCCAATTCGTCCGGCGCTGTTCGATTATACAATCCCAATACAAGTTATAAGCAATACTGCTATGGCAACGCTGTATTTGCAACAGCTGCCATCACCAATTTTACAGATACTCTGGACAATATTACCGGGCCATTTGCCAATACAGGTAACTACTTTTTATCTGCGACTTCAGCGATTAACACGTTGGATTTATACCCAAAAAGCGGACAACTAAAAGGGACATCTACACCCAATACCTTGTTTACTAATGCTACAAATTTCAACAAAGATTTTAATCAGGATAGTTATGACTGGACCTACCGGGGAGCCTATTCAGGCTGTTGCACCAACAAAGGCTGGAAATTGCAATTGGATACCATTTCAAAACCTAAGGGTAATGTTGGGATTGAACCTATAACGCTAGAACCGGAGGCTGTAATTTTTCCTAATCCTGTTATTTCATCCTTTTTTGTTCAAAAAAACGTAATTCCATGCTCGGTAGAAGTTTATGATTTTTCAGGAATTTTAACTTTAAAACAAGAACTAACTTCATCTTATGATGGAATTGACTTGGTTAATAAACCACAAGGAATTTATTTTATTACCATAAAAAAAGGGAATCAGTTGTTCAGAAATAAAATAATAAAGCTTTAAAAAATTTTGGAGAACTTACTGCTATTTATATTACTGGCTTTGCTGGCGGAAATACTTGGAACCGTTGGTGGATTTGGTTCCTCCTTATTTTTTGTTCCAATTGCCAGTTATTTTCTCGATTTTCATTCGGTGTTAGGCATTACAGCCTTATTTCACGTTTCAAGTAACCTTACCAAAATTTTTCTTTTTCGAAAAGGGTTCAACCTTAAACTGGTTTTAACCATTGGTATTCCCGCTGTGGTATTTGTTATAGTAGGGTCTTTCATCAGTAAATTTATTGAAACCAAATTCCTTGAAATTTTTCTATCTATTTTTCTTATAACTGTAAGTCTTAGTCTTTTAATTTTCAATAAACTTGCTTTAAAACCCACCTTAAAAAATTCTATTGGAGGTGGCATACTTTCAGGAATAATAGCCGGATTATTAGGAACCGGTGGCGCTATAAGAGGTATAGTATTAGCAGCTTTCAGTTTAAAAACTGAAGCTTTCATAGCTACCTCAGCAATTATTGATATGGGAATTGATATAAGCCGAAGCGTAGTTTATTTTTTTAATGGATTTGTTCATAAAGACGATCTTTATTTAATTCCTATACTATTAGTAGTAAGTATTATTGGAACTTTAATCGGCAAAAAAATCCTAACCCGGGTTTCTGAAACACAATTTAAATCATTGGTATTAGTCCTGATTCTCATCACCGGAATTGTAAGTTTAGTTAAGGTTATACTGCCTCATTCAGGCTGATTAAACGAACCCCATTTATCCAAATAATGAAATGTTAAAAAAATAATTTTTATAAAAAGATAAAAAACTCTTTTAATTTTATTGTTTTTATTATTTTTGCCGCTTAGTATTAAAAATATGTTTTCAAAATCCTGCGAATATGCCATCAAAGCCATGATTTTTGTAGCTCAAAAATCAAAGGATGAAGCACGAGTAAGTCTCAAGGAAATAGCAAAGGGCACCGATGCGCCGGAACATTTTATTGCTAAAATTATGCAAGAACTGGGCCGCAAACGATTGGTTCAGTCTATAAAAGGACCAAATGGCGGATTTTATATGACGGAAAAAAATTTACAAACCTCTATTACCGATATTGTAAAGGCTATTGACGGCGATAAATTATATTTGGATTGTGTGCTAGGATTAAAGGCCTGCTCTGAAGTAAATCCCTGCCCTGTGCATTTTGAATATAAAGAGATAAAAAGGAACTTGATAAAAATGATGGATACCAATACCATTGGTAAGTTTAATGAAAAGTTAGATTCAGGTTCATTTTTCTTAAAGAATTTATAATTTTTTTTAAAAACGAATAAAAAGATATTAAGGTATTAAAATAATATATTACAACTACAAAATGGAAGCAAAAAAGATTAAAGAGCATGAACACGAGCCAACACATGGTCCTAATAGCAAATCGGAAAGTTGCTGCGGCGATTGCCAAGGCGGTGCTTCTTGCACTAAAATAAAAAGTGCTTTGGATTCAGAAATTCTTAAGGCGATTACAACTATCTAATTAACTTGTCTAACTCTAAAGCCATATTGCAATCGTGCTTTCATTGTGGAAACGATGTTCCTGACAATTCAATTCGATTAGAGGATAAAGCATTTTGTTGCAGTGGTTGTAAAATGGTTTTTGAAATACTGAACGAGCATGATTTATGCACGTATTACGACCTTAACCAAAAACCGGGATTAATTCAAAACAGAACCAAACGAAAGGATAAATACGCTTTTTTGGATGATTTAGAAATTCAAAGAAAACTTATTCATTTTTCAAACCAACACCAAAGTCACGTTACATTTTATATTCCGCAAATCCATTGCAGCAGTTGTTTATGGTTACTGGAAAACATTCATAAAGTAAATGATGGTATCGTTTCATCACGAGTTAATTTTACAAAAAAAGAAGTCTTTATTGTATTTGATAACTCAAAAACCAGCTTAAAAAATGTAGTTGAATCCCTTGATAATATTGGCTATGAACCGTATTTAAGTTTAAATGAAATTTCATCAAAATCGCCTTCAAAAACCGACAAAACCAG
Organism: Chitinophaga pinensis; assembly: GCA_945897885.1. GTDB lineage: Bacteria > Bacteroidota > Bacteroidia > NS11-12g > UBA9320 > JABWCE01. The sequence goes on along the minus strand of CAMDGU010000009.1, from coordinate 10,788 downwards.
ATGGTATAAAATTGGGGTGGCCGGTTTTTGTTTTGGAAATATAATGATGATGAGCTTAGCCGACTATGTGGTTAGCGCCGATGTAATTGACCCAAAAATTGATTTATTCTTCAAAATTTTAAGCGTTCTACTTTCGCTTCCTGTTTTGTTTTATTCAGCTACTGAATTTTTTGTTTCAGCGTGGTACGGATTAAAAAACAAATATTTAAATATTGATTTCCCGGTTGCTTTAGCTCTTGCCATCACCTTTATCCGAAGCATTTATGAAATAACTAATGGAGCCGGAAACGGCTATTTGGATAGCATGGCCGGTATTGTATTTTTTATGCTTATTGGCAGGTGGCTGCAATCACGAACTTACCAAACCATTTCATTTGACCGGGACTATAAATCATTTTTTCCAATAGCGCTTAATGTTGTTAAAGACGGAATCATTACCCCAACAGAAATTTCGAAGGTTAAAGAAAAAGATATTATTCAAGTTCATTCCAATGAAATTATTCCTGTAGATGCCATTTTATCAAAAGGAAATGCCAGTATAGATTACAGTTTTGTGAGTGGTGAAAGTTTGCCAATAAATGTAAACATCGGCGAAATGATATATGCCGGAGGAAAACAACTTGACGGATTGCTCGAATTAATGGTGGTAAAAGAAGTCTCTCAAAGTTATCTCACCAATTTATGGAATAATCCAATCTTTAATAAAGAAGAAACCATTAAAGAAAATACTTACGATACCATCGGAAAATATTTTACTTACGGGGTTTTAGCACTTGGATTTTTGTCGGGTTTGTTTTGGTTGCTAAAAGGTGAAACTACCTTGATGTGGAATGCCTTTACAACGGTTTTAATTGTGGCATGTCCGTGTGCACTCCTTCTATCCAACAACTACACCTATGGCAATATTTTAAGGGTTTTGGGGCTTAATAAATTTTACCTCAGATCGCCTCAAGTCATTGAAAAACTTTCAAACATTAACCACATTGTTTTAGATAAAACCGGAACCATTACTCAAACCCACGGCTCAAACGTGAGGTATGCAGGAATAGTATTGGAGAAAAATTTAAAGACAATGGTAGCTTCCTTACTAAAACAATCCTCGCATCCTGCAAGTAAGGTGGTTACCGAATTTTTAAACGAAACCCATTTATTTGAAGTAAGTGATTTTAAAGAAACGGAAGGACAGGGTATAGAGGGATGGATAAATGAAAGACATGTAAAAATTGGTTCACCAAAATTTGTAGGTGCTGAATACTTTAAGGATATACCCGGAACCAAAGTTGTTATTTTTATTGACGGTATTGTTTTGGGTGAGTTTATTATCACCAATAAATACCGCTACGGCGTTACCAAATTAATCGATTCGCTTAAAAAACTTTACAGCATTTCGCTTATTTCAGGTGATAATGATACTGAGCTTAAAAATATTGAACATCTGCTTGGAAAAGACAGCGATGTATATTTTAATCAAAGTCCTCAACAAAAGCTGGACTATATTAAAAATTTGCAAGACCATCATAATTTGAAAGTAATGATGATTGGCGACGGACTTAATGATGCCGGAGCCCTAAAGCAAAGTGATGTAGGAATAGCTGTGGCCGATACCGGAAATAATTTTACACCCTCATCAGATGGTGTTATTGATGGGACCCGCCTATCAAAACTTGATACATTTATACAATTAGCCAAAGCCGGAAAAAAAATAATCCTTTTAACCTTTTCCATTTCGGTAATTTATAATCTGGTGGGCTTGTATTATGCAATGCAAGGAATATTATCGCCGGTAATTGCGGCTATATTAATGCCGTGCAGTTCCATTACCATCATATTACTTACCTACGGATTAACAGAATGGGTTTCACATAAGTTAAATTTAAACGAAAACAGCAAATAACCATGAGTGTAATTATAATATTATTAATAGTAAGTATCTGCATAGCAGGAGGCTTTTTAGTAGCTTTTCTGTGGAGTGTAAAAGACGGGCAATTTGATGACATTGAAAGCCCTGCCAACCGAATCCTATTTAACAACAATAAAACCAACAAAAAGTAATCATCTATGAGTTTAGAAAAATTTTACTACGACAACAAGCTCCCAAAATTATTTGCAATTGCATGTATTTTTTGGGGAGCCGTAGGTATGCTATTGGGCGTTATTGCCGCCTTTCAGTTAGCATTCCCCGTTCTTAATTTTAGCGAGTACTTCCCTTATTTAGCATTTGGAAGACTTCGCCCGGTGCACACCAATGCAGTAATTTTTGCCTTTGTGGGTAATGGTATTTTTACAGGAATTTACTATGCCATTCCACGACTGCTAAAAACCCCGATGTGGAGCAATGCCTTAGGCAAATTGCACTTCTGGGGCTGGCAGTTAATTATTGTTTGCGCAGCTGTTTCTTTACTTATGGGTTTTACAACCGGTAAAGAATATGCCGAACTTGAATGGCCTATTGATATCATGATTACCCTTATCTGGGTAGTTTTTGGAATTAATATGTTTGGCACCATCCTTACCCGCAGAGAACGCCATTTATATGTTGCTATATGGTTTTTTATTGCTTCATGGGTTACTGTAGCCATGCTACATATTGTAAACTCGGTTGAAATTCCCGTTTCGTTTATGAAAAGCTATTCATGGTATGCAGGTGTTCAGGATGCCTTAGTACAATGGTGGTATGGTCATAATGCCGTTGCCTTCTTTTTAACAACGCCTTATTTAGGCTTAATGTACTACTATTTACCTAAAGCGGCCAATCGTCCGGTATATTCATACCGTTTAAGTATTGTCCATTTTTGGAGTTTAATATTTTTATACATTTGGGCAGGTCCTCACCATTTACTTTATACTGCTTTACCCGATTGGGCTCAATCGCTTGGTACAGCCTTCTCCATTATGTTGATTTTACCGAGTTGGGGAGGTATGCTAAACGGATTATTTACACTTCGTGGTGCTTGGGATAAAGTACGTGAAGACCCCGTTCTTAAGTTTTTTGTGGTGGCGGTTACTTGTTACGGTATGAGCACCTTCGAAGGACCAATGATGTCGTTAAAAAGTGTAAATGCCATCTCGCATTACAGCGACTGGACCGTGGCTCACGTGCATATTGGAGCCTTAGGCTGGAACGGATTTTTAACCTTTGGTATGATGTACTGGTTAATCCCAAAATTATTTGGAACAAACCTGTATTCTCGTAAACTGGCCTCAACGCATTTTTGGATAGGAACTTTAGGGATTTTACTTTACGCCATTCCTATGTACTGGAGTGCTTTCCGTTCCTATTTTATGATGAAAGCCTTTACGCCTGAAGGACAATTGCAGTATCAATTTATTGATATCGTTCAAACGGTTATACCATTTTATATAATGAGAGCAGTTGGCGGCACCATCTTTCTGGTAGGTGTAATTATTATGATTTATAACTTAATGAAAACTGCTGCTGCCGGTTCTTTTATTGCAAAAGAAGAAGCTGAAGCTGCTCCATTAATTAAAGAATACCATGCTCCTTCCAATAGTATCTGGCACAGTTTTATCGAAAGAAAACCATTATTACTTTTGGTATTAAGCTTAATAGTAGTCGGTATTGGCGGATTGGTAGAATTAATACCAACCTTCCTTGTTAAAGAAAATATACCAACCATTACTTCTGTAAAACCATACACACCATTGGAATTGCAAGGCCGTGATATTTACATACGTGAAGGTTGCTACAACTGCCACTCGCAAATGATTCGTCCGTTCAGATACGAAGTAACCCGCTATGGCGAATACTCTAAGGCCGGCGAATTTGTTTATGATCATCCGTTCCAATGGGGAAGTAAACGTACCGGTCCGGATTTGGCCAGAATTGGTGGTAAATATGGTGATGCATGGCATTTTAATCACATGCTTGAACCTAGCTCCATGGCCCCGGGTTCCATTATGCCATCGTATCCTTCCTTATTTGAAAATGAAATTGACAAAGGAAGTACTATTTCTAAAATACATGCTATGAGAACTATTGGCGTTCCTTATGCTGATAATTATGAAGCCATAGCGAATGAAGATTTAGACAAACAAGCTAAATTAATTGCTGCCGGCTTATTAGAAAATAAAATCAAAATAAGCAGTGATAAGGAAATTATAGCAGTAATTGCTTATTTACAGCGTGTAGGGAAAGACATTAAATTAGAAGCTAAAAATTAATAGTCATGAAACGTAAGTTCCATTTTGCATAAATTAAAAAAATAAACATAAATTAAAAATGAAATTCTCAACGTATTTAGAAAAAATAGTCGGTGTAAGTATTTATCCCTTAGTATCCTTAATAATGTTTGTGGTGTTTTTTGCTCTGGTAACATTATGGATTTTCAGCATCGACAAAAAAGAAATTGAACATATTGAAAAATTACCATTGGACTAATTAAAAATTAAACACATGAAACAGAATATCATAAAAAAAATACTATTGAGTTGTGTCGCCACTGTTGCGCCACTGCTCCTTTTGGCACAAGCTCCGGCCGCTGCTCCCAACCCAGGCCCTGCAATCGACTTTAACTGGATTTTAATCACGATTGCATTTATTCTTTTGCTGCCAATTTATATTTTGAGCAACACATTTATTTATGCCTTAAAAGAAGATTTAAAAAAGAAAGCAAACGCTGCAAAAAAAGCAGGGGCAGTTATATTTCTGCTTAGCCTTAGCACATTAAGCGAAGCAAAATCCTTTAATGCCAACGACCTTCCCAATAGCTGGTTGTCGTGGTTATTAACCGGTGTAATTTTCATCGAAACCATCATGATTGTTTTCTTTTCTATCCAAACCATCAAGTTATTGAAACCTAATTCGGAAGAGGTGGAGGTAGAAGGTGCTGTGGAAGAAGAAGGTGCATTAACACGAATTTGGAACAAAATGAATAGCTTTAAACCATTAACCGAAGAAGGTGATATTGATACCGGACACGATTATGATGGCATTAGAGAGTTAAACAATGTTACCCCGCCCTGGTTTATTACCACCTTTGTTTTATCCATCATTTTTGCAGCTGTGTATTTAGTTCGCTATCATGTGGTAAAATCAGCGCCATTGCAAGTGGAAGAATTTAACATTGAAATGGCAGCTGCCGATAGTGCAAAAGCCAAACAACTTTCCGTTCAGGGCAATAACATTGATGAAAACACGGTAGTAATGCTGGGTGCATCTGATATTGAAGCCGGTAAATTATTATTTACCAATAGCTGTGTGGCTTGCCATGCTGCTCATGGTGGAAGTATGACCGGCGGTGTCGGGCCTAACCTTACCGATGAATACTGGATTCATGGTGGTTCTGTAAAAGATATTTTTAAAACCATAAAGTATGGTTGGCCCGAAAAAGGGATGATATCTTGGCAAAACAATTTTTCGCCAAAGCAAATGGCACAATTGGCCAGCTTTGTAAAATCACTTAAAGGATCAAATCCTGCAGGTGCCAAAGAACCCCAGGGTGAATTATACAGTGAAACAGCGGCAGCAGCATCTGCAGCAGCCGATTCAACAATGAAATAACACCATTGAGAGAAGAAGATTTATTGCAAGCCGAATCCTACCGCGACCGTGTTAGTACGGTTACCGACAAGGGAAAACGAAAGTGGGTATATGCCTTAAAGCCGTCAGGCAAATGGTATAAGTATCGAAAAATAATAGCCTGGTCATACCTGGCTGTGTTTTTCATCTTGCCATTTATTAAGGTAAACGGCTTGCCATTTATGATGATTAATGTTTTGGAGGGCAAATTCATCTTGTTCAGTAAGATTTTTTGGCCACAGGATTTTTTCATATTCGCAATCGCAATGATTACATTTATTGTATTCATTGTACTATTTACGGTTGTTTTTGGGCGCCTATTTTGTGGATGGGTATGCCCGCAAACCGTTTTCATGGAATTTGTTTTCCGCCCTATTGAATGGCTGATAGAAGGCTCACCTGCTCAACAAAAAAAATTAAAGGAACAAGGCAGTTTTATCGAAAAAACCTTTAAAAAAGCGTTAAAACATTTTCTGTTCTTTGTTATCTCTTTTATTATAGCCAACACCTTTTTATCTTATATACTGGGGGTAGATGAGGTGATAAAAATGATTAAAGAACCCATTGATCAGCATTTGGGATTATTAACCGGGCTTATCATTTTCACCTATTTGTTTTACGGGGTGTTTGCCTTTGTTCGCGATTTGGTATGCACCACCGTGTGCCCTTATGGCCGCTTGCAAGGGGTCATGTTTGATAAAGATACCATGCAAATAGCCTACGATTACAAACGGGGCGAACCACGTGGTAAGTTTAAGAAAAATATAGAACGCACCGAAGGAGATTGCATTAATTGCATGAAATGTGTGCATGTGTGCCCCACCGGTATTGATATTAGGGATGGATTGCAAATGGAGTGTGTGAGTTGCACCGCCTGTATTGATGCCTGCAACGAAGTCATGGAATCGGTTCATTTACCAAAAGGATTGATTCGCTATGCTTCCGAAAATGAAATAAGCACCGGCCAAAAGTTTCATTTTAATGCCCGTATGAAAGCTTACAGCATATTACTTGGCATATTAATGGTGGCTATGGGTTTCCTTATCTCTACCCGCAAAACTGTGGATACCTATATTTCACGGGTTAAGGGGCAATTGTATCAGGAAGTGCCGGGCGGAAAAATAAGCAACTTGTTTGAAGCCAAAATTATCAATAAATCGGTGGAAGATATGCCGGTAACCTTAAAACTGGAGGATATGGACGGTGAGATAAAACTGATAGGTACCAATCAAATTATGCTAAAGAAAGAATCGCTAAACGAGTACACCTTCTTTTTACAAATACCGCAAAAAGAAATAACCCACCGCAGTACCAAAATTAAAATAGGGGTGTACAAGGGCGATGACAAAATACAAACCATCAAAACCAAATTTTTAGGGCCTTTTAATTAAAAACTATGAACTGGGGATATAAAATTTTAATCGTCATTGTTGTGTTTATCGTGTCTATGTTAGCCATGGTATTTGTGTCTTTTAGGCAAACCAATGACATGGTAGACACCAATTACTACGAAAAAGAACTTAAATACCAATCGCTTATTGATGCTTCAAAAAATTTAAACGCTGTAAGCAATATTGATTTAATAAGTGAAAAAGAGGGTGGCATAGCAATTACTATTCCCCCTTCCTTGCTGGTTGATTTTAAAAACGGCAAACTTGAGTTTTTGAAAAATGACGACCAAAAGCAAGACTTTACTTTAAATTTTGAACCCAATGCCGATGGCGTTTATTTAATATCCAATGCTAAACTGCAAACCGGCTCTTACAAAGTAAGAATACAGTGGGAAAGCAACAAAAAAAGCTACTATAGAGAACAAACCGTTATCATACCGTAATGAACGAACTTCTCCTTGTTTTTATATCAGGTTTTTCCATCGGTATACTGGGCAGTTTTCATTGTGTAGGCATGTGTGGCCCGCTGGCTTTGGCATTGCCCATTCATCACTTATCCGCTTTTCACAAATCCGTTTCCATCCTGTTTTATAATTTTGGTAGGGCCTTGTCCTACACCTCCATGGGGGTGGTATTTGGGCTGGTGGGGCAAAGTTTTAACCTGTTTAATTATCAGCAGGGGTTATCCATTATTGCAGGAGCACTTATACTGGTAGTGCTGCTTATTCATCACTTTGGAAACCCGAGTACCAATGCCTTTACCCGTTTTTCGCAAACCATTAAAGTAAAACTGGGACAGTATCTTAAATCGGATAAAAAACTCATCAGCTATTTATACATCGGTATTCTTAATGGATTTTTGCCCTGCGGCCTCGTATATATAGCCATTGCGGCCTCTGTAGCTGCCGGCAGTATTTTGGGCAGCAGTGTATTAATGCTGGCTTTTGGCCTCGGTACTTTGCCCATTATGGCCTTAACCATGGTATTTGGAAAATTTATTTCTTTAGGCTTTCGCAAAGCGTTGAATAAAATAACTCCCTATATGATTATGGGGGTGGCGGTGCTCCTTATTTTAAGAGGTTTAAACTTGGGAATACCCTATGTATCCCCTACACATGACGACAATCATGTGAGCTGTTGCCATAAATAATAATAATTTTGGGGTAAGTTAAACAAGTAGTAAATTTAAATTTTAAAACCATAAAATTATGAAAGACAGCATTTCACACCAACACGTTTTATGCCAGGATTGGGCCAGAGAGTTAGAGTTTTACAAAACTGAAATTCCTATTTTTAAAAAACGACTTGAAGAGATAGTAACCCGAAACACGGCTACGGATATTCTTACCCAGGTAGAACATTTTGAAAACCGTTTTAGAATCATGCGGCTTCATTGCGATGAATTATTGCACGACCTGAAATTGAAGAACGATACCTTAATGGGGCAAGCAGCAGCCAAGCCCAATTATATCAGTGTTAAGATGATTGAAAACGATCATAACATAGCGGAATTGATGGAGTTTACAGCCAACGATTTTCAGCAAACCAAGCAGGAGTTTTATCGCTTTTTGTCCAAATACTTGTAATAGAGAACCTATCCTGTTTATTTTAGATTGGCCCGATTGTATCGGGCCTTTTTTGTTTTGTGGCTTTTTGGGAGGATACATTAGTTATCTAAAAATCATTACTTTTTTAGGACTTGTAAATCAGCTAGTAATATCGCAAAACCAAAAGAGTTACTTTTTACCAACGCACATATATTATTTTTATCTCGATTAATGAGATGTATTTGCCAATTATGATTACTTTTGACCACCAATATTATTTTGGATATGAACAGAATTAAGGAAGTGCTAGATAAAAAAGGCATAAAGCAAACATGGCTGGCAGAGCAATTGGGAAAAAGCTACAACATGGTAAATAGTTATGTGCAAAACCGACAACAGCCGCGATTGGAAGTGTTGAATGATATTGCTAAAATATTAGACGTGGATGTAATTGAATTAATTGTATCAAGTAAAAAGAAATGAAAATGAGTTATTATAATGAATTAAAAAAATTTATTGCTTTTTCTAATAAGCAAATAATAGGGCAAGGAATAGTAGGTGAGATAGATTTTAATACCGAAAGAAACAAAGAATATGCTGGCTTATCAGTTGTAGCCAAGGTAGGTGCTGGAAGAGCCTCTAGAATTCCATGGATATCATTTCTTAGTGAATATGATTCGGTAAAAAAAGGAATTTACCCAGTTTATCTTTATTTTAAAGAAAAAAATTTATTGATACTTGCTTATGGAATAAGCGAATCTAATACACCTGATAGATCTTGGAATCTTCAAAATGGAAAAACCATAAAAGATTATTTCGCTGAAAATAGTTTGGGAGAACCTACAAACTATGGAGGATCTTTTGTATATAAAGTTTACGATCTAAAAAAAGAATTTGTTGAACCTCAGATTGATAATGACTTAAATTCATTAATATCAATTTATAAATCTAACCTACCAAATAAATTGCAAACACCAAAAGAAAAAGTTAAGAGGATAATTGAGTTTAAAATAACAACCGAACAAATAAAATTTGATTTAAAGTCATTTCAAGCAAAAGCACAAGAATCAGGTTTAATTTTCGCTCCTCAACTTATTCAACGTTTTGTTGCGTCATTGTGCACCAAACCATTCGTTATTTGCAGTGGTCTTTCTGGTTCGGGCAAAACAAAATTGGCACAAGCTTTTGCCCAATGGATTTCAGAGGACAAATCGCAATATGCCATCGTACCAGTAGGTGCTGATTGGACCAATCGAGAGCCTTTACTAGGCTATCCAAATGCTTTAGACAAAGAAGAATATGTAAGTCCTGAAAATGGTGTTTTAGATTTAATGCTTAAAGCAAAGCAAAATATTGAGAATAAAGAGGAACCAACAAAACCCTACTTTTTGATATTAGATGAGATGAATCTGAGTCACGTAGAGCGGTATTTTGCTGATTTTTTAAGCACCATGGAATCGGGCGATAACATTCCGTTACATAAAATTGAAAGTGAATCACAAGAAATACCTCAATCAATAAAATTACCCAGAAATCTGTTCATTATAGGAACTGTGAATGTAGATGAAACCACTTATATGTTTAGTCCAAAGGTATTAGATAGAGCAAATAGCATTGAATTTAGATTGACCGAAAAGGATTTAGAAGATTTTATAGACAGTGACATAAAGCTTAACATGGATATCCTTACCGCTAAAGGTGCAAATATGGGAGAAAACTTTATGGCAATGGCTTTGCAAGAAACAGATAAGAATTTAAAACCTACAGCGGATGATTTAAAACTTTTCTTTTCTGAATTAAAAAAATCGGGAGCTGAATTTGGTTATAGAACCGCAAGTGAGATTGGCAGATTAATGTATATGCTTAAAGAACTTGGCGAAGATGGCGACACCTTACTTGATATTGCCATAATGCAGAAATTACTACCAAAATTGCATGGTTCAAGAAACAAGCTTACAAAAGTACTTCCCATATTAGGTGGTTTTTGTTTGTCAGACAGTTCAAAAATCAAAGAGGTTTACTTGGATAAATTTGTAAGCAATAATTTAACAGAGGTTGAACTTAAATCTGACCCAAACATTAAATACAAAATATCCTTCGAAAAAATTTGCAGAATGTATAAGAATGCCGTTGAAAATGGTTTTGCAAGCTACGCAGAAGCTTAATTTTTATTTATTCATATGAAACCATCAATAAACACTTCTTTTTATAATCAAATTATAGATTTGTTGCAAGGTGCTAGAAACAGCTTAGTACGTGCAGTTAATCAAACTATGGTGATGACCTATTTTAAAATAGGGGAAAAAATTAT
>CAMDGU010000008.1 GCA_945897885.1 Chitinophaga pinensis | reverse complement strand
TTATAAGTAGTACCATCGACAAACGTAAAGTTTGGGGCGAGAGTTATAGTTGAAGTTCCTCCTTGTTTGGAGATAGTAGAAGTAATTCTGTTAGCAGTTTGAAACGCTCCATTAACAGACCAACCAACGTTAACACCACCTGTTACGTCATTTGTTCCAACATTTGTTACAGTTGCCTTAAGGTCAAATGAACACACTGGAGGAGTAATTTTTGTAGTTGCAACATCATCTGTGTATGACGCATAAGTTATTGTATAATCTTCACACTCACCATAACCACGATCTTGACATGAGTTATCATTGCTTAAACATCCCATACCATAGTATACTGAGCGAATTCTCATACGAGTAGTTCCCGGTGTGCCGCCTACAGGTATAGCAACATCGAAATACTTAAGTGTAGATGTTCCAGCATTAACATTACCACTAGATCCATTGCATGTTGGTACTGTTAGTCTCTCATTAGCATCATCAAAATCGTTGTCTTTGTTCAAATCAATCCAAATTATCATGTTAACATTATAATTTTGACCGGTTGTAAAACCAAACTGGTAAGTTGACCCACCTTTTAAGGTAAACATAGATGAAGAACTCATCAAGAAATAATCTCCACTTGATGCATTACATCCACCATTAACGGTGGTGTGAGCACGGCTATACAACTTGGTAGAACCGGCTAATATCTCCAAGGCATTGATAGACATATTGTAGCCGTACTGTGTACAATTACCATACTGATAAGTGTAGTAAGGGGTACAATAGGGAGATTGAGCCTTTAGTGTGGCTAATCCCAAAGAGAAAAATAAAGCGACCGTTAACAGTGCTTTACCGTAAAAATTGAGCGATTTTTTAATAATTGAAGTAAATGATTTTTTCATATTTTCATATCGTTTTATGTCTTCCAAATATATAAGTAAATATTTAACGTGCTAAATAAATTTTATTTTTTTTTTTTTTCATCCAATATTGAAGGGCATACATATAGCTTTATCATCTGATTTTCAGTTCATTAAATCCATATATTTGGTATCATAAATTACACAATTATGATATTTTGACAAAAAATATTTAACTTTTTTTTGCAACCTTTTCGATTTATGCTGTCCAATATAAACTGTATCGCACATATTATCGTCGTAAATTGACTTCCAATTAAAAGAAATTGGTGAGATGTGGCTTTTTGTGCTGGCAAATCTTCCTAAATTATTCCAGGATAAATTTAATTTGGTTCCTTTAAAGAATAATACTCCTTTCTCTATTCTTAAATTCATTTCTGATTCACTTATTTTCATTGTATCAATTCCATTAAAATCGTATTCTTTATTAATTGGCCATAATCGATTTTGAATTAACCATCCACGCATATAAAACATTTGCTTGCCCGACTTTAAATTATCTGAAATCAATAAACTCTTCCTTCCGTCAGATACCAATAGTGCATTTTGATTAGGAATATTAAAAATTACCAAATGCTTCTGTTTTTGTAATCTCAGTTTGTCAAAGCTGGCTATTGATATTAATAGTGTGAGGCAAATTAAAGCTGAGATCAAACCTTTTTTATTTGCATTTACCAACCAAAAGATCAAACAACCTATACATATATATAATACACACAATTGAATTGTATTTAATTTAACACCGTCAATAAACGAGAAAGGAAATTTTTCAATCCTTGTTACCATATAATTGGTAAGAATTACCAAATGTTCCGTAAGCCATGAAAAAGGTAATAATAATGGTGATAGCTTACTAAAAACCACCATTCCTATTCCGGTATAAATAATAATTGTAGTTAAAGGAATAATAATAAGATTAGACAATAAAAAGTAATTGGGAAACTGATTGAAATAATAAAGGCTTAGAGGAAAAGTTGCTATTTGGGCACAAATTGAAATAACTAAAATGTTCCAAACTTGCCTCATAAACCAATTAGGTGGAACCCACAAGGGCAAAATATAGTGTTGCAGATATACAATACCTAAAACCGCAGCAAACGATAATTGAAACCCTAAGTTTAGAATCCAAAAGGGATTAATTAACAAAATGAGAAACGCCGAAAAAGCAACAGTATTAAAAATATTCGTTTGCCTATGGAGTGCCTTACCAATTAAAACAATGCTAATCATTAATCCTGCCCTTATGATAGACGGGGACATACCGGTAAGAATACAATAAACCCAAATACAAATAATTACAATCCCTGTTTTTAACCAAACCCCAAACCGCCGTTTATCCAAAAACCATAAAAAATTGGCCAGCATTAAAAATACTACAGCTACATGCAACCCTGAAACCGCAAGCACATGCAAGGTTCCTGTTCTGGAATAGGATTCGACCAAATCTTTTGGCAAATCTTCTTTATATCCAAAAATTAAAGCTTCTGTTACTCCAAGAGCGGTGGAATCCTTAATATTTTCATGAAATAGTTTTTTTAAATATTGGTTTCCATTGTAGGATAGGTTTTGAAACAATGAAGCTTTATTCTCTCCAGTTTTTAAAACACAATTAGGGTTGCGTATGAATGTCTGACAATAAATTCCCTGCCACTTTAAAAAACGTTTATAATTAAATTGATATGGATTTTCAGGTTCAGGAATTGTCTTAAATGTACATTTTACAATCAACTCATCCCCTGGCTTAGGTACCGATATTTTTTTATCAAAATAGAACAGGGCAAACTCATTAGCTTTCATCATTTTACCATCCAAAATTCGCCCAATTACTCGTGCCTGTATTTTTACTGTCTTTAATTTTATTTGAGGAATTTCACTAATTCTGATTAAGTAAAAACCACTTAACCCAGCTTTTTCTAAATTTTGTTTTTGGTTTTTTGGATCTTTATTATGTGAAAGCCAACTTCCAAAACATAAAAACACCAATAGAATACTTAGGCCTGCGAACCGTTTTGCAAGGATACTAGTGCGATAAAGTGAAAAAATAAAATATAAAACTATAACTAAAATTAAAGGCAATAATGCATAAGCACCAACTTGAGGAACAGCTGTAACCAAAGAAATTCCAAAAACAAATGGAATAATAAGTTTAACAAAAGGCATTTGCTTTAATACTGACATTACTCGGCATTAGAAATGCTAAAGTCGTATTAAAATTTTAAATAAAAAAGCAGTTGACTTCGAGTGAATCCTAGTGATATTTTCTGTAAACAAAACTTTTAAGTTCCATGGCAAGTTCATTATCCGGGTTCCAATGATAACGCGTTGCAAAACGATTAAATAATTCTAAACACACCTCTTTGCCTTCTGCACTCTCCAATTCACTTATCGAAATATTATACGCATGTGAATCTCCTCCAAATAAATTGGATTGCAACTCAAATCGCTTACTAATATCTATGGCATCTTTAATTTTTTCAATTTTAGAATTTGCAAACCGATGCGATAGCTCATTTTCCTCTTTTTTTGATGAAATTGTTTCGTGAAGTGATGTATTGGTGGATGTTTCACTTATTCTATCCAACACACTTTTTTCTTCAGTAATCAATTTTTGAGGTGCCGGTTTAATAGGTTTATCGGCTATAGGCTCAAATTTTGGGGCATCAAATTTAGAAGGGTTAGTTTTTATAGGCACTTCCAAAACTTCCGGCTTTTCAATTACTAATTCAGGCTCAGGCATAATTTTTTCAAAAAATGGCTCTGGCTCAGATTTAGCTATGGCCTCCAATTCAGGAATTTCGGCTTCCTCTTCAATTTCAATTGTGGGTAAAATATTATCCTTTACAGGAGGTTCTATAAAAGGTTCAGGTTCAATAATCGGAGAAACTGCCGGCTCCACAATCACTTGCCTATCTCCACTGCTCATCATATTTTCCATGTGCAATTGATTAATAGCATCATACAATTCAATACATTGCTTGCGTAAAAGATCTGTTTCTAATTGAGAAAACTTACCCTCATGACCTGATAAATTTTTATTATTTGCAGCCAATTTTTCCAATAATACCTCAATTTGGCTATGCAATACTTTTCGTTTCATACTTAAGCTGGTGATTATTTTTTTTAAACGACCAAAGTTAATTGCTTTGTATCTTTCGCTCCTAATATTTTTATAAACGTTACTAAAAATGGGGTTAAAACTGTCTTTAAAACATGACTTAATAGAAATAATTACCGGTTGCATGTTCAGCGGGAAAACCGAAGAACTCATCAAACGGATAAATAAATCAGCATCTAATGGTTTTAAAACCTTATTGTTTAAACCTGAAATTGATAAAAGATATCATCCTGAATTTATTGTGTCGCATAATGGAACGGCTATTGAGAGTAAAGTAATTAGCCATTCAAAAGAAATTTTAAACCATATTACCAATATAGAGATTGTTGGCATTGATGAAGCCCAATTTTTTGATAATGAAATAGTAGATGTTTGTCGCCATTTAGCATCAAAAAATTTAAGAGTAATACTTACCGGATTGAACAACGATTTTAACAATAATCCCTTTGGGCCAATGCCCGGATTAATGGCAATTTCAAACGCTATTACCCTATTGCACGCTTCATGCGCAAAATGTGGCAACCAAGCTTTTTATACCTTTAAAAAAAGCAACTCGGAAACTCTTATCGAGATTGGGGAAAATGATATGTATGAGCCGCGTTGTAAATCGTGTTATAAAAAAGGCATGAATTTGTAATTATTACTTAAAGACAAAGCGATTGTATATAAAGTAAAAGTTTAAGAAACGGCCAGGCAAGTACCAAACTAAAATCTGCCCAGTAACGGTATCTTAGGTTTACTCCAAACCATTTTTGAAATCTCAAAATCAGTCTTAAAAACAAAGCAACCAATAGCAAAGAATAAGTAAAAGGCCACGCTGCCATATTTTGAAATGTAGTTAAAACCAGTAAAAGTAAAGTCCAAATGAACATTCTATTGGCCAAGTTTAAGTATAAGTCTTTTGATTCCGGTTGCAGCGGCTTTTGTTCCTCATGAAATTCAAAGTGTTCCAACACCAAAAGATTTATAAAGGCTATTATCGAAACTATCAAACGTTCCAATGAAAAAAAATCAGAGTATAAAGAAGAACTGGCATAAAGAGAAACCACTGCAGCAGAAAAAACGATTGAAATGATAACCATTTTTACCAAGGGTTTTAATTTTCCCTTCATTTTTAAAAAAAAGTAAAAGGGTAAAACCGGTGCAAGCCACATACCATTAGCAACAAATACTGAATTTCTGTTTTTATAAATAAGCACCAATGCAAAAACAGCAACCGAAACCAAAATAAGACTTAAGCTGCGACGATAAGTATAATGATAATCATACCTAAAAATTCCTGATTGGCCGCGAGATTTGTAACCATCCAAAATATGATCAGCGGTATAAATGCTCCAAACTATACTCATTAAAATAAGTAAAAAGTCATTTTTATTCCCCGCAAATGGATTTGGTTCTAAAAAAAATAAAGAGCAACTTAAACAACCCAACACCACATTAATGCTGAAAATATTACTAAACTTTAAAATGGAACTAAAAAATTTGATAATTCAAAAGTAGTTATTTGAGCATTGAGTTATAGTGCTTTTAAACCATTAATCTAGAATAGTAAATGCTAATCCATTTATATTTTTTTTAAATAAAGGCATTAGCGAATGCTTAGCATTTCTATAATCTAAAATAAAATTATCTTTGCCCTTGTAATGAGTGAATCTGCTACAGAAAAAGCCGCTATGACCCTTGAAGAATTTAAAACCGAAGTACTAATAGACTACCGAATTGCCTACGAAAGCAGGCAAGCAAGTCTTGTTGGTCGCAAAGAAGTTCTTACCGGTAAAGCCAAATTTGGAATATTTGGTGATGGTAAAGAAGTGGCTCAATTGGCCATGGCAAAATTTTTTAATACAGGAGATTTTCGCTCAGGTTACTACCGCGACCAAACATTTATGTTTGCCAAAGGCATGAGTAATATTCGTGAATTTTTTGCTCAGCTATATGCCGACCCAGACGTAAATCGCGAACCTTGTTCAGCAGGTCGTAGTATGAATGGTCATTTTGGAACCAGGTTACTAAATGAGGATGGTAGCTGGAAATCACAAACCAACTCGTTCAATTCTTCAGCAGATATATCTCCAACAGCCGGCCAAATGCCGCGTTTGCTAGGCTTGGCTTATGCTTCAAAACTGTATCGTGAAAATAAAGAATTGAATAGTTACACCGATTTTTCGGTAAATGGAAATGAGATTGCTTTTGGTACCATAGGCAATGCCAGCACAAGTGAAGGTGGTTTTTGGGAAGTGATAAATGCCGGTGGTGTGCTGCAAGTACCCATGTTGCTAAGTATTTGGGACGATGAGTATGGCATTTCTGTTCATGCCAAATACCAAACCACCAAAGAAAATTTAAGTTCCATTTTAAGTGGTTTTAAAACCGATGAGCATGGAAAAGGTTATGAATTATTCACAGTAAAAGGCTGGGATTATCCTGCCTTGATAAAAACCTACCAAAAAGCCACAAAACTTTGTCGTGAGTTTCATACTCCGGTTATTATTCATGTTATTGAAATGACCCAACCCCAGGGCCACTCAACCTCGGGTTCTCATGAACGCTACAAATCAAAAGAACGCTTGAATTGGGAGGCTGAATATGATTGCATAGCGCAAATGCAAAAGTGGATTATTGAAACTGGTATTGCCACCAAAGAAGAAATTGAAACTATTGAAAAGGAAGCACAAATATTTGCAAAGGCCGAACAAAAAGCAGCATGGAATGCCTACTTAAAACCCATAATTGAAGACAGGGATAAATCAGTAAATGCTTTGCAAAATCTTGCTACAGGTTCCTTAAAATCCTCGGAAATAGAAGAATTAGCGAATAGCCTTAAAAATATGGGAGAGCTAAATCGTAAGGATATATTTAATGCTATCAATACAGCTCTTCGTGCTACCATTAGTGAAAAAAATAACCAAAGAACAGAGCTTATTAATTTATACAACGTTTTTAGCGAGGAAAACAAACACCGTTATAATTCTAATGTTTATAGCGAAAGCAACTTATCAGCGTTAAAAATTTCAGAAATAAAACCTGTATATAGTGATTCTTCCAAAACATTGGATGGGAGAGAAATTGTTCAAGCTTGTTTTGATGCCGCTTTTAATAACGACAATAGAATTGTAGCATTTGGTGAAGATGTTGGCAAAATTGGTGATGTAAACCAAGGATTTGCCGGTATGCAGGAAAAATATGGCGAACTAAGAGTTACAGATACCGGCATTCGCGAATTAAGTATTATTGGTCAAGCAATAGGATTAGCTATGCGTGGCCTTAGGCCAATAGCCGAAATTCAATATTTGGACTATCTTTTATATGCGATTCAAATAATGAGTGATGACATTGCAACGCTGCAATATAGAACCATGGGAGGTCAAAAGGCACCTGTAATTATCAGAACACGTGGCCATAGACTGGAGGGGGTATGGCATAGTGGCTCACCAATGGGCATGATAATAAATGCGGTTAGAGGAATGCATGTTTTAGTGCCTCGTAATATGACTCAAGCTTCAGGTTTTTATAATACATTATTAAAAAGTGATGAACCTGCCTTGGTAATTGAGTGCTTAAACGGATATAGACTTAAAGAAATACTACCCGATAACATAGGTGAATTTACATTGCCACTTGGGGTTCCTGAAATATTAAGAGAAGGCAGCGATTTAACTTTGGTTACCTATGGTAGTAGCTGCCGAATAGCAGAAGATGCTTGTAATGAGCTTGAAAAAATGGGAATATCTGTTGAATTAATTGATGTGCAAACGCTTTTACCATTTGATACTAACCATATGATTGTTGAATCCGTTAAGAAAACAAACAAAGTTGTGTTTTTGGATGAAGATGTACCAAGCGGAGCAACATCTTATATGATGCAACAAATAATAGAAAATCAGGAAGCTTATAAATATTTAGATACCGAACCGATTTCAATTGCGTCAAAAGAACACCGCCCGGCTTATGGAACTGACGGGGATTACTTTTCAAAACCAAACGTAGATGAGGTATTTAACCGTATTTATGACCTAATGCATAATTACAATCCTGAAAAATATCCTTCCTGGATGTAATTATCCTATATTAATTTCTGTACTATCGCCCAAATTCAAGCTTAAAGAAATTCCCTTTAAGCTGGCATCATTACCAATGATGCTGCTATTTAAGTTGGCATTTTCCAAATGAGAGTGAGGTCCTATAATTGAGTTTCGTATGATGGAATAATCAACGATAACAGAATCGCCTATGGATACATTAGGTCCTATAATAGAATTGGAAATTTTTGAACCTTTTCCTATATATACCGGATCAATAATGATGGTATTTTCAAAATCTTTTGAATGTGCTCTAATATAATCATCTCCTTTCAAAAGGATAGCGTTGGTTTCTAATAAAATATCCTTTTTACCGCAATCAAACCAACCATCAACATTAAAGGCATGCATTTTTATACCATTATCTATCATTCGCATTAATGCATCGGTAAGTTGATACTCTCCTCGGGTAACAATACTATGTTCAATGTTATAGTTTAAAGCATGTTTTAATTGCTTGGTTTCACAAATTTTATATATACCAACCAATGCTTGATTGGATTTTGGAATTGTTGGTTTTTCAACCAATTTGGTTATTAATCCGGTTTCATCAATCTCAGCCACTCCAAATTCTCTTGGGTCATCTACCCTCTTTACCCCCAAAAGTGACACTTCTGAAGATGCTATAGCATTAAGATCAGCCTGCACTATAGTATCACCAAAAACAATGAAAACAGGTTCATTATCTTTCAGTAAATCGTGTGCCAGCCAAATAGCATGTCCTGTTCCTTTTCCATCGGTTTGAACTACAAAAAAGGAATGGATATTGGGGTAATTGGTAGAAATATATTGTTCTATCTTATCACCTAAGTAACCTATTATAAAAACAAATTCATTAATACCTACCGCAATTAGGCTATCAACAATATGAGCCAAAATTGGCTTACCTGCTACAGGTATTAATGATTTGGGTTGAGTATGGGTATGAGGCCTGAGCCTGGTTCCAATCCCAGCTACTGGTATTAAAGCTTTCATTTTATTTTTATTTAGTAAAAAGGAAATCTTAAGGTTACTATGTTTTGGTCGTAAAATAAATTAAAGATGCATGCTTTAATTCATAGGCAAACCAACGACAAAATACCATAGGATGCAACTTTTTCAAGTACAAAATAAAAAGACCCGTTGATTTTGTCAACGGGTCTTTTTATTTTTAGATAAAGATGAATATTATTTACCTCTTATTAGGGTAACGGTTCCACTTACCGGCTTACCGCCATTTTTTCCATCATTTAATTTTTCATCCTGTATTTGGTAATTTATGAGGTAGAAGTATGTTCCTTCAGGACATTCTGCCCCTGTATTTTTCACTTTACCATTCCACTGGAATTTGTCATCCTTGCTTTCAAATACAACTTCACCCCAACGGTTATAAATAATTATATCAAATTTAACAAGACCTTGCGCTCTAACTCTAAACACATCATTAAATCCGTCTTTAGGTTCTGGAGTAAACACGTTGTAAGGAATAAATATAGCTACAAAGGTTGAACAAACAACTTGTTCCGTAGTATCAGTACAGCCAATTTCATTAGTTGCAACTAATTGCACCACATGACAACCGGTATCCTGCCATTTGTAACATGGGTTTTCATCGGTTGATGACGTACCATCCATAAACTCACCTGCACCATCCATAATCCACTCGTAGGTTTTAGCTCCCACGGATGTATTTGTGAAACAGAAAACAGGAGATTTGGATTCATCAATGGTAAAATCAGCTTTTACATCGAGCACTACAATTTCCTTTTTAACAGTATCCAAACACTTATGGAATTCAGGAGTATCATAATCAGGTATCATGATTACTTTGTATTTACCAACTTTACCATAGTTATAATCTGTAGACTTTTCAATCGTATTTACGGTATCTCCGGTACCAAATCTCCAAGTAAATCGGGTATAAATGGTATCCGATTGAGACCTGAAATTGACCATCGTATTCGGACAAATAGTGTCATTAGGTGCTATATCAAAGTCGGCAGGTGCCACGGGTTTCACCCTCACGAGTCGTTTTATCTTAATCACCACTTCTGAACTTGTATCCGGATAAATAGCTGAACAACGCTGACTGGTACCATTAATATTATCAAACTGTGTTAAATAAACTTCGTAAGTTCCTGGAGCATTATATCGGTGTCCTACAGTATCACGTTTTGTGCTTGATCCAACTTTACCATCACCAAAATTCCATTCCCATTTAGGATCGTACAATGGATCTAAACTTAAGTTTACAAATTGAACTGAATCACCTACACAAATAATAGTATCACTTATTGGGTTAAAGTATGGTCGTGGACCTGCTATAAATACTACCATACTGGCACTATCCTCGCAACCCAATTTTGTTCTCACTTTCAATCTCACAGTAAAGTATCCATTTTGAGTATAATCATGTGATGGATTTTGTAGCTTACTTTTTTGTTTTCCATCTCCAAAATCCCAAGTGTATTCTACTATATTATCACATGGCTTGCCTTTATCAGCAATGCATGGATCTATAACTATACTGGTATCAAAGAAAGAAATAATGTTTTTACAGCTTAACGTACCGGCGTTTAATATTTTAAATCCGGCATCCACTCCTGTTACCCAAACTCTTTGACGCGCTGTATCTACACAACCCAAACTATCTTTCATAGCAATTCGTATGTTGTAAATACCCGGATCATCATAATGCCATCTGAATGGAGGAACACCTAATCCTGTTACATTAAACTTGTTGGCAATCGTTGAATCATCATGCTCATTAAAGTCTATTTTCTTAAACTCACGTTGCTTGATAAAACGGTTAGCATCTTTCCAGTATGGATAAGGATTAAGCCATACAAATGGATCCTCATAAGCAAAATAACGAATACTATCTTTTAAAACTATTTCGGTATTACCATGACAAATAATGGAATCAGAGAATGTCCAGTTCCAATAGAACCCTACATCTACCTCCTTGTTACGTGGTTGAAAGCATCCCTCTGTATTTCTCAATTGGAACGTTGGGAAATATCTATTTGCTTTTTTATATACGTGACGATATACACCTGGAGTAACTTTTAAATTACTGAATTTATTAGGTTTAGCTTGCTTCAAAGTATCCCATCCTGCCTGACTGCTATCGCGCCAATGCAATTTTTGCGAAATAATGGTGGAGTCCGTTTTGGCAAATGAAGTGTATCTATACCATGTATCACCTCGCTTAAAAGTTAACGCATCACGGTAAGGAGTTACTCCAAAACTTATCAAATCACCTAATCCTGTTGTATCAATACATCCGGTACCTGTTCCATTACCAAAATATAAACCAACCTCGTCAGCAGGAATTTCGCTCATATTTAATCCCAATGCCTTAAATGCATTTTTCAAAGCATCACCGGCCCGTGATATATCAGCACCTATTGACCATTTGCGAATAATACCTGTAACAACGGTGTCTAATGTTTTATAACTAAATCCATCGTATTCAAGTCTTACAACATAGCTATACAACCATTTATCTGTACTTTTCCAATCTCTAATTACTTTATCATTTCGCGTAGGGCTTGGGCCTTTGTAAGGTTTGTAGTAAAAAGTACGCTCTTCGTAATATGAACCTTCCTCATCGTTCCAGTTCCAAACTAAACTAGTAACACTATCCATAATAGGATCTATTAGTTTAAATGTAATCGTATCACCAACACATACACGTTTTTGATCACGCTCTGGTTGAATTACATCAAATCGAGAATCTAAGTATAAATAACGGAAGGCATTGTGATACCAAACTGTATCTATACATTCAGGTACACCATTTTTAATTCTTCCATTACCAATAATAACACCAACGGTAACCCATCCCGGATTTTTGTTTTGAATTTGCCCGGCAGTGTATGGCTGAACAAACTTTGTGGGATAAGCTCCGGCAGGCAAATATCCCGGATGCCATGGTTGTTGACCTGGTAGTGGTGGCGCTAAAAATCCACCATGCGTTACCCAGTTATTTTTTCCTCCGGCAGAGTCAAAATTAAACTTAAGCAATCTTTGAGTACAGCCCGGCTTAGTTTTTCCGACATCAAACTCCATACCATAAGGAGGACTAGGAGGCGCATAGCATTTAATCCCTTTAAATTCTAAGCCTTTGGCATTTGGTGGTATCAAGGCTAAAGAAATTTGATCGGTACTTTTACAACGCAAGGAATGAACAGTATCTTCATGATACAATTTTACAGTATTACATTGGGCACTGTTTTCATAAAAGTTTTTACGGTGAAAATTAGAATCTATATATGTTGCCGTTCTGGTAACAAAGGTATCTCTTCCGCCTATTATAGTATCCCTACATATGGTACTTGGAGCCGCGGTTATTGTTCTTCCTGCGGTAATAAATACCTGTGCTTTCGTCATTGCTGAATCACCTTTTAGTAAGGTAAACTGGTCAGCCATATTTTTTAACGTATAAGTACCTGCGCTTCGGGTGCTGTAGTTACCTGATTTAATATTTTTTATTGTTACTACAGATGTTGTGTAGAATGTCCATTTTTCATCACTTAGGGTTGGCACATACGTGGCAGGACCTCTTAATATGGAAGGAACTTTCTTTATTCGGAAGGAACCCGTCATTTTTTCGGGTGTTGTGGGAGTAATTGTTTTACCACCGTAGGTAAATGTTGAATCTTTGGGAACAATGACCAAGGTATCTGCTAGGATAACAAAGGATGCCTGAGGATAGTAATTAATTTTATAACAATATCTTCCACCTTTACATAATACTGTTTTTTGAGCGGCAGCTCCATAAAACTGACCATTGTTATAAAATTTATATATCTGCTCCCATGGCGTGTACCAGTGCACGGGCAAGGTATCCAAGCTCCAATTACAATTTAACCCAACGTTTTTATTCTTCTTGGTATCGGTAGTACACTTTGGGGCATAATTATCGCCAAAATCCCAAAGTCGCAACACATGGTCTTTATGACGCTGAGTCTTTGGTGGAAATTTAGAGTTTATAGTTGTTTGGTCACCCGGCCACCTAAAAGCATATTCTTTTTGCTTTTTAATTACCAATGTATCTTTTCCTGATATAATAGGATTGTTTACCCGCCTTTTAATCGGCTTACCATTAACCAAATATATTATACTATCAATATCATTTACACCTTGTGGAAAGGTTTCTAAGGTGTCTTTATCCAAATAGAACCGGGTAGTGACAGCTGTTTTACCTTTATAACTACCATACTCTTGTATTGTATCAATTTTAATAGGTTTTTCCCAATATCCTACTTTTCTACCACTTAATAAGGTAAAATACCTTATTACTGCCGAACTGTCTTCAAACACCGGATACGGATCGGTATGATAAAATGTGGAATGGTTAACAAAATGAACCGAATCACGAATTATACACTGGTATTTTTCATCTTCCTTTACACGCGGAGTAATAGGATCTATCATAGGAGAAACTTCAATTGTTGAACTAGGACCTATTTTCGTAATGGTATCAAAAACCGTCGTATCACAAGGACCTTGTCTTATTCTTATCGAAATCATCCATGGCCCTAAGCCATAACTATGACTTGGTGTCCAGGATTTATCGTCAAAATTAGCAGGACCACTTGGAGGATCTCCAAAATTCCATAAAAATCTACCTCCGGCTATTGGACCATCCGCCAAACTAAATTTAGTTTCAGATTCACTTACACACGATGAATCAGGATCCGCCACAATTCTTGGGCTTAAGATAGATATAGTAGCTGAACTATTAAACGTGAATGTTTCGGTACAACCATATTTTGTAGTTACCGTTAGTTTACCATTAAATACATAGGTTCCACTTTTTTTACCAGATACATCATAGGTGTGTTTCATTACTCCGTTTCCGGTAGGGCCACGCCACCAATCCGTATTAGTAACCGAATCACCTGTTATTATATTATTTTTTGAACCCGGATTTCCAAAATCCCACTTAAAATAAGCGATATCCTTTAATTTAGTAAAGGTATCTGTTGTGTTAGTAATGGTAGCAGTAGACCGAATACAAGCATTAGGGCCACTTGATTTAAATTTTACACCTAACTTTGGGAAAACCTGAATAAATTTATCATATTTTATTTTAGTAATACACCCGTTATAATCTTCTACTTCTATGGTTAAATCAAAATAACCACCATTTGGGTCAATTACTGAGTGACATATAGTATCGCCACCTTTAGGGTCGTTGATGGTATACAAAGCTCCATCGCTAAATAAATAACGAACCGACAATATTTTACTTTGTACTGGTCGTGTAGCAGCTTTTGAACTATCTATAAAACAAAATTTATTGCCCAAAAAGCATTGCGATTTATTATAAAGCGCCCTAACCCTTACTACAGGGCTTTCCTTTATTAATACCATTACAGTATCAGTGCAAGGGCCGGCTCCTCCTGAACCTTTAAAGGTTACGGTGTATAAGCCCGCTTTGGTATAAGCGTGCACCGGATCACGCAAGGCTGCCGTAGTACCGGGACCTGCAGTAAATCCATCACCAAAATCCCACTCATAGGTGGTTCTTCCTGGCGAATTGGCTTCAAATTGAATCGGTGAGTTTTCGCAATTGGCACTTTTTACTCGGTTCCATTTGGGATCACAGGGTTGGGCCAAGCCTATTTTGGCTGCTGTAAATAACAGGAGCAACAATACGGCTTTTAGCAATGTAGAGATGGTTGTGTTTTTTCTCATGTCCTTTGTTTTAGTATTTTTAAAAGGGCTTTTTTTTTAATAGCCCGCTATTTTACGATTTTATATTTAATATTCAATATTTGTTTACAATAAAGTTAGCCATCGGCTCTCCTTTTTCTTAAATCCTGTATTTAACTCATAAAGTAATTTATAAGTATACAGTCCTTTTTTGCAAAGCTCTCCAGTGTTCATATTTACTCCATTCCAGCAATTATTTTTATCGGTGGTTTCAAAAACTTTTTTACCCTCCGAACTAAAAATTTGAAGGAAGAACATTTTTTCATTCTCAACTTCAATTTTAAAACAATCATTGATGCCATCGCCATCCGGTGTAAAAACATTTGGTGGTTCTGGAAATGCAGGAGTTACAATTGGCTCAGTCTTTGGTGCTTCTTTGGTTGGTTCCGCAACTTTATTTGGTTCCACTTGCTTTTCAGGCGCTTTAGTTTCAATTAATGGTTTTGGAACCGCTACTTCAGTAGCTTTTGGCACATTGTTATCAAAATTTGAATTTTCTGATTCTTTTGCGCCTGAAGTTTCGGTTTTTGAATATGTAATCATCGAATCTTCATTTAATACAAATTTTCGGGTAACCGTATTATCTGATTCACTGATTTGCGCAGGAAAAACTGTATCTATTGCCATTTCTAGAGGTGAGGATTGATTCACAATTATAGGCTGATCAATTTTAACCGTTTCGTTCGTATTTGTTTTTACCAATTCATAAATTCCAAAACCTGCTCCTCCCGCCAAAACTATTCCGGCTAATGTTTTTAATATTAATAGTTTTAAGCCGGCAATCTTGGTAGCTACTATTGCTTTGGTACCAATGGATGAACCCACCGCTTCCCAAACCCCTGCAGGAACAGGCATTTGAGAACCTTCAAGCGATTGTTTTAGCATCGCATCAAAGGTGTTTATGTGTTGATTATTCTCCATTTGTTTTAAAAATTGTTGTTAAGCATTTTTTGTAACATGTGCCTTCCCTTGTGCAATTGTGTTTTTGAGGTACTTTCAGATATTCCAAGCATTTCGGCAATTTCTTTGTGGCTATAGCCTTCAATTATAAAAAGGTTAATAACCGTGCGATAACCCGTTGGCAGTTTCTGAATTTGAGCCATTATTTTTTGGGTATCTAATTCATGAAACTGAATGGTAGTGGAAGAAAGCTCATGAGAATCTTCTACGTTTACCATATCAGGTTGCCTTATTTCTTTACGGATATATTCTAAAGCATGGTTTATAAAAATCCGTTTTAACCAACCTTCAAACGAGCCTTCAAATTTAAATTCACCAAGCTTTGTGTAAACCTTAATAAATCCTTCCTGAAGTAAGTCTTTGGCCTGATCCGAATTTTTTGCATACCTATAACATATTGCATACATGGTGGGGGCAAATGTGTCAAATAACGCTTTTTGTGACTTTGGATTTTGTGCCAAGCAACCCTTTATCAGCAGTATATTCCTTTCTTCGGGTTGCGACATAATTAATCATTCAAAATCTTTAAGCCACTCACTATGGATGGTATTTTTGGGAGACAGGTTGCCTGAAAACAAAAAATTATTCAGATAATTTTTTTACGCCGTAGTTTTTGGAAAAATACTCGGTTAGCATTTCGGCATAATACCCAACACTTTCAACGGCTTCAATCACTTCTGACTCCGTTAATCCGGCAACCAAACTTTTATATTTTATGGCAAGTACATTATCTCTGCGGTTAACTATTAGCGAAGCTTTGTATAAATGAAAATTCATATGCAGCAATTCTTCATAAAATTGAAACAATTTAGATTCATCTGCTAATTCGGTAATTGGCGCTATCACCTGAAACGTATTTACAGCATGCTCAGTTCCTGTATAATTCCAATCGGAATTAAGGCTGGGTTTCCATACATCTATAAAAATGCAAATAGCACCTCTGAATAGCTGCCATTGACCTTGTTCTTCCCCTTTGGTTTCCTCAGGATTAAGACCCATTTTTACAATAGCCTGTTCAATAATTGTTGTATAATTTTCTGACATAAAAAAGTTTGCAAAAATAAGGTGTTTTGGGAATTTGAAATTGAGAATTTGGGAGTTAGGCTCCTATCAAAAAAATGGCAGGCTCCTTGTGGGTGATTAGCGTATCTGCTTTCCAGCTCATCACTTCTGTCGTTATAATAGTTTCTTTTTCGTTACTTATATTTACGGCTACGCAAAGCTTGGTTTGGGGTTTTAAATTTTTTAATAATACCTCCAGTAGTTTTTCATTTCTGTAAGGAGTTTCCATAAAAAGTTGTGTTTGCCCGGTGCTTAAAAGCGTTTGCTCCATTGCCTTAATTTTTTTTATTCTCAAGGGTTGCTCCACCGGCAAGTAGCCGTGAAACACAAAATTTTGGCCATTAAATCCTGAAGCCATTAATGCCATATATATGCTTGATGGACCACTCAGTGGAATTACTTTAATTTTATTTTTATGGGCAAACGTTACCGCTCTATTTCCCGGATCGGCCACACATGGAATTCCGGCATCGCTTATCAATCCTAAATTTTCACCTTTCAGGCAACTCTTAAAAAAGGGGGTTAAATCTTCCTTGTCTTTGCTATGTTCATTTAATAAATGAAACACAAAATCAGATTGGGAAACAGGATGTTCTATTGTCTTTAAAAACGCTCTGGCGGCCTTTTCCGATTCTACTATAAATTCCTTAATTGAATAAATTTGTTTTAGTTGATTTACAGAAATATCCTCTTTACTTCCTTCGCCCAAAAAATTGGGAATAAGATAAAAGTTGCCTTTTGACATGGGTTCAAAGATATAATAGGAAGGTTGACAATTAACTAAAATTTATTTTTTTACCATGGGTATTGTCGAATATTCTATTTTGGAAATTTGGAAATTTGGAAATTATTTTAGACCATAAATATTAGAGCCATACAATATAGCAACTTAACAAATCAACAATTTAACCTTTACCTTTGTATCTCAGAATTATGAAATGCCTTTTCGAGGTTAATCAAACCATCACAAATGAAATAATAGGCATACCAAATGACCTTAATTTAAAAATAAGCATAAATTACATATGAAACCTCCCGAAAGCATCTCCGACACCAATACACAACGAGCTTCACAGCCCGAAATTCAATTGCCTAATGATTATAAAAATGCACCAAAGGCAAAAAAAATTGAAACCATTTTGGAAAAGCACGGCGACAAACGAACAGATAATTACTACTGGCTAAATGACCGCGAAAATCCTGAAGTTATTAGCTATTTGGAAGCTGAAAATAAATATACCAAAGAGGCTTTAGCCCATACCGAAGATTTTCAGACAAAACTATTTGATGAAATAGTAGGCAGAATAAAGCAAACCGATGAGTCAGTGCCATATAAATCTAACGGATACTGGTACTATACCCGATTTGAGGAGAAAAAGGAATATCCTGTTTATTGCAGAAAAAAGGATTCGCTGGAAAATGCAGAGGAAATACTTTTGGATGTAAATTTATTGGCCGAAGGCCTTTCTTATATTGATGTTGCCGGTCTTAGTATCAGTCAGGATAATACACTTTTGGCTTATGGAACGGATACCTTAAGCAGGAGAATTTATACCATTCATTTCAAAAACCTTGTAACAGGTGAAATGCTGAATGATACAATTGAAAATACAACCGGTGGTTGCACTTGGGCAGCTGATAATACGAACGTGTTTTACTCTGTTAAAGATGAACAAACCTTACGATCCTGTCAAATTTTCAGAAGAACCTTGGGTGTAAAAGATTCGGAACTGGTTTATGAAGAAAAGGATGAAACCTTTAATACCTGCGTTTACAAAAGCAAATCAAAAAAATACTTGATAATAGGCAGCGATAGCACTCTTACCAGTGAATACCGCATACTTGAAGCTGATAATCCAAAAGGTGAGTTTCGAATTTTTGAACCCCGAAAACGAGGCCATGAATATGGCATCGCTCATTTTGAAGATAAATTTTATGTAACCTCTAACCATAAGGCTCAAAATTTTAAACTTATGGTAACACCTGAAACCGCAACCGGAATGAAAAACTGGAAGGAAGTGATTGGCCATAGAGAGGATACATTGCTGGAAGGTATAGAATTGTTTAAAAATTTTATGGTAGTGGATGAACGCCGCAACGGGCTTACTCATTTACGTGTGATGAACCTGATTGAAAAAACGGAACATTACTTGGATTTTGGTGAAGAAGTATACAGTGCAGGAACTTCTGTAAATCCCGATTTTGAAAGTGAATGGCTTCGTTTTAGCTACACATCGCTTACCACTCCCAACAGTGTTTTTGATTACCATTTAACCACTCGCGAAAAAAAATTATTAAAACAACAGGAAGTTGTAGGCGGATACAATGCCGACGATTACAAAACGGAAAGGCATTTTGCAACTGCTGCCGATGGAACTCAAATTCCAATTTCATTAGTATATAAAAAAAGCTTTGGCATAAAACCTGAAAACCCATTATTGCTTTACGGGTATGGTTCATACGGTGCCACAATGGATGTGTATTTCAGTTCGGTGCGATTAAGTTTACTCGACAGAGGTTTTACATTTGCCATAGCCCACATACGTGGCGGACAGGAAATGGGTCGCCAATGGTATGAAGATGGCAAATTGCTGAAAAAGAAAAACACATTTACCGATTTTATTGATTGTGCTAAATACCTTATCACTAAAAACTATACAAGCCAACGCCATTTATACGCCATGGGCGGCAGTGCCGGTGGATTATTGATGGGTGCAGTGGTAAATATGAATCCTGAAATATGGCATGGTATTGTAGCCCAGGTTCCGTTTGTGGATGTAGTTACTACTATGCTGGATGACACAATACCACTTACTACCGGCGAGTATGATGAATGGGGAAATCCGAATGACAAGATTTACTATGACTATATGAAGTCATACAGCCCTTATGACAACGTGGAAGCAAAAGAATACCCAACCATGCTTGTAACTACAGGCCTTCATGATAGTCAGGTGCAATATTGGGAACCTGCCAAATGGGTAGCCAAATTGCGTGAATTGAAAACCGACACGAACAAAATTTTATTATTTACCAATATGGAAGCCGGCCACGGTGGAGCCTCAGGACGATTTGAACGGTTTAAGGAAGTAGCTTTGGAATACGCTTTTTTATTGGACTTGGAAGGGATTGGGGTATAGTTGGGACTGACTCAAACCTTCAAGGTTTTGTTTCGTTCGGTGAAGACACCGACCGATAAAGTAGTTTTTTTTGTTTCGTTCGCTAAAGAAACGGACCGATAAAGTAGTTTATTTCGTTCGGTGATGACACCGACCCATAAAGTAGTTTATAGGTATTTCTCATAAACTTGCTTTGCAGTTTCATGAATGTGAACCTTTCCTTCTGCAATATCTTTCAGCCCTCTTTTTATAGATTCTTTTTCCTGCCTTGAAATCTCATCCCACCAATTAGGGGTTACGGCATATTCATCATGAATTTTTCGAATCTTTTCGATAATGGAAGAATCATTAATTTTTGAAATCCATTCTATTAATCCAAGTTTTTCTAACTGTATATTCATTTATAAAAATCTTTACACAAAAAAACTTAAAAGTAATAAATTTGGTTCAGGTTGAACACGCCTTATAAATAATAGCTTTGGAATAAGCTTTTTTATTGGATTTGGAAGGGATTGTGGTGTAGTTGTTAAATAACTCTCTCATTTCTGATTTAATATTTTTTTTTAAAAGATTATCAACTGTTAATCATTCCTCCCGTTTCACCACTAAGTAGTAATCTCCGTCAAGTTTGCGGTAGCCATATTCATAACAAAAGTAATAGGTATTACCGGTTTTGGTGTTTAGTATATGTGTGAAATAGTCAAAACTAAATCCTTGAGAAGTTAATTTTTTTGTTGGCACCGAGGCCTTGCCCTCTTCATTGGATATAGATTCCTGAAGTATGCGGCGGTTTTTCCGAAGTGCATTATTAATGTTTCGCATTAGGGCCGTGGTGTCGCTGTTCTGGCGATTATTGTAATTATTACGGCAGGCATCACTGCAAAATTTTTTATCAGCCCGGCCTAAAATTTTAGTTTCACAATCTAGGCAATATTTTGTTTCCATAAAGTTTGCTTTAACGCTTTATTGACAAAGAGTTACACAAATATAACCCTAAAATTTATTTCCGACAACAAACGATTACAAATAGTTGTAAAAGACTGTAAATATTTCTTAACCGAATCGAACAAAACCACCACCACATCTTTGTACTGCCTTTCGAGAGAAGAAGGGATTAACGAAAAATAATTTAACCATTTAATTAAAAAAAAACATGAACACATTAAGAAATTCAGTACGCCTTTACGGTAACGTAGGAAAAGAACCAGAAGTAAAAACTTTTGACAATGGAAACAAAGTAGCCACTTTATCATTAGCTACATCTGAAAAACGCAAGAATCAAAAAGGCGAGTACGTGGAAGAAACCACCTGGCACAATTTGGTAGTTTGGGGCAAACCGGTTGACACTATTGAAAAATACGTAAACAAAGGCGACCGCTTATCAATTGAAGGCCGCTTAACTAACCGCAGCTATGAAGCCAAAGACGGCACCACAAAATACATTACCGAAATAGTGGTTAATGATTTTTTATTAGCCGGATCACCAAAAAATAAACCTGCCGAGGTTGAAATTGGTGACGAAAATTTACCTTTCTAAGAATAAGGAGTTTCGCACGGAGATGCGGAGTCATGGAGAAAAAAACTCCCAAACTCTGTGCCTCCGTGCGATTTTTTTTAAACAATTTTTAGGAAATGAAACACTCTGAATTAACTTTAACAATCATTGGAATTTGTATAAAAATAGATGAACAATTAGGTCCTGGCTTGCTCGAATCCGTTTATGAAAAAATTATCTGTTATGAATTGAACAAACTTGGTATTTCTTTTACACGTTAACAACCACTTCCGGTTGTTTATGATAACATAAATTTGGAACTCGGGTTCAGTGCAGACCTAATTATTGAAAATTCCGTCGTTGTTGAATTAAAATCAATTGAGACTATAGCTCCTGTGCATTCCAAAGTTGTTTTAACATACTTGCGATTATCGGGTATTGAAGTAGGGCTATTAATTAATTTTAATGTATCTTTATTAATAGATGGTATTACCCGATTGGTCCTAGATAAAAGATAGAGATTAAGGAAATGAGGTTCGCACAGAGACGCAGAGTCACAGAGAAAAAACTCCTCAACTCCTTGCCTCCGTGCGACACTTTAATCCTCCTCCCATTTATCATTATTTCTATCCACCCGCGATGTTAGCATCACTTCTTCATTCGCTATAAGTTTTATATCGTAGTATTCATCGGTAAATACCGTATAATCAAATTCAAAATTCACCTTATGAACTCCGGGTTTTTCGTTGGCGTTATAGTATATTTCCCTAACAACTATTCCTTGAGAATTAAACATAGCTATATGTACCTTTTTTGAATCCGAAAATTTAAACTCAAACGAGCCACCAATCGTTTCCTGAGGAGTTCTTACATAATTTTCATAGCCTTGGCTTAGCTCACTTTTTGACGGCATTTTTTTTCCGGTTATAGCTGCCACTTTTGTAATTAATTTGAGGCGACTTACCGAGTCATACCCATTAATATTTAACAAATTTTTGCCCATATCTGCCACACACCAAACGGCTTGTTGCCCAACGCCGTCATGGTATTTGTTATCATTAATAAACTTTGCAATTTCAATAAGCTTAGCATTTTTGTTAGGTATAAATTTGTATTTCAAACCTGCTCTTCCTGCACCGTCGGATGGTTCAATACACATTCCAAAAGGTTGTAATACAGCTTTTTGCTTTGGCTTCATAACAAAAAACGTGTCGCGAACTACCATCATTGTCTGGCAACTCGAATCGGCAGGTTCCATCAAATCCCCCGATTCTATTTTTAATTTTACAGGTCGTGCCACAAGGCTTACTAATGTTAAAACTACCGGCCTCAGATAATGAACGCTCCCTTCATTGTATTGTCCGCTTACCATAACTAATTTTTGCTTTATGGCATCTTTTAAAGACACTTGCTCATTTGGCTGAGCCATTGCCGAAAAGGAGGCAAACACCAATAGGTAGAAGACAAATTTACGGTTCATATGGCGCACCATTATTTTTTTTAACGTCACAAACAAATCAGGTTTCATGGCTTTGTATTAAACGGTTGGTTATCACAATTAATTTTCTAAACTTTGAAATTATTTCTTATTAAACCCTTTTACATGCCTTGAAACCCATAATTGTAAATACATTTCTAATCTTAAATTTACTATTCCTTATTTCATGCAAATCGCAGATGATGACAGAAAATGAATTGCCCAAAAAAAATATTGCCGTTGGGTCGTATGGCGGAATTACAGGAATGAATGAAAAAATGGTTTTTCTTAGAAACGGAATGGTTTATAAATTTGAAACAATTCCAGGTGGTGTTACAAAAATTAGCTTTGTAAAAGAACTAAAGCGAAAAGAGGCGAAGCAAATTTTCAAAACGGCATCAAAGATCAATTTTGAGACACTAAAAAATGATGCCCCTGCCAATATGAATTTTTATTTAGAACGAAACCGATGGCTTAAAAAAGATGAATTCTACGGATGGACGCAAGATTTGGATTTAGCCAATACCAACCATAAATTAATTTTAAAACTTTTAACTTTTTCAAATTAATTATAATTAAAAAAACCATTGATATCCATTCGCTTGGTAAAGTAATAGGTTTAAAGGTTTAAAAAATCTGCTATTTCGTTGGCTAATTTTTTGGAATCCACTTTTTCATAAGGATGCGGGGTATTCGGAAATACCTGCAATTGGCCATTTGGCAAAGCTTTGTAAGTGTCGACCGTTTCGTCAAGAGAAACCATTACATCCCTATCGCCCAAACCTATTCGGGTGGGATGAAAAATGCCCATTACGGTTTCAGGTTCCAAATACTGATAACGCCCTAAATCAGTCATTAAAAAAGCAATCGAATTGACAAGAATTTTCCAATCCTGACGATGCACCGTTTTTAAATGCTCTACATATTTTGGTATTTTTTGTTCCATTTTTTCAGGATTGAGCATTGAAGTTTCTATATCTGCTATTTCAGAAACCCAATGCCATTTGGTACCTAATGTAAATACACTTTTAACCCTTTGAGGAATTTTTAAGCATAAATACAAACCCAGGTAACCGCCTAAACTATGCCCAAAAATATTAACCGGTTCAGTCAGTCCCAATTCATCCAATTTTAACAATAAAGCCTCTGCCATTAGTGGAACAGTGACAGCTTCTTCCGAATAGAGAGATAATCCGTGACCTGCTAAATCAAATGCCAAGGCATTGATATTTTTTGTTTCTAACTCCGTTATTAAATTGGCAAACTGGGCTGCATGACCCAAGGCTCCGGGAAGTAAAATAAGCTGATTCATCAGGCAAACTTAAAAGAAATTTTTCCAAAGTATTTCCCAATCCTTTTCCAGAGAATAATAGCGGGCATATTGGTAATTCAAATTATCCATTAATTCACAATCATCAATACTAATTTTTGAAAGTTGTGAGGTATTAAAAACCCCTTGATTGATAGAAGGCAATACGGTATTTTGTGCCGAAGGACTATAGCCCACCCATGTTTTTCTACCTAAAAATACATATAGGCAAGCATTCCATTTCCAAACCCTATTTTTAACAACCAAAAACCAAAGAGGACTTAAAATTATTAAAAGAAGAGAGGAAACCAAATCAAACAACCGCTTGCTGCGAAGCGAGGATACATCTGCCAAACGCAGCGATATTTCCTCAGTAAAAAACTGGCCGGTTGTGTTTTTAGAATGGCTACCAATAATAAAGGAACTGGCTTCGGGTGCAATTTTATAATGAACTTTTTTAGGACCCAGTTTCACCATCCATTCCACAATACTTTTAGCAGAAATATCCTTACTGCAAAATACAATTTCCTCTACTTTAAAAATCCTCACTATTTCCTCCAACTGATGAATGGTTCCCAGAACATTTTTATCACCTTCTTTTTTTGCCGTCAGCACAAAACCAATAAAATTAGTCGCATTGGTTGATTTTTTAAGCATCTCATATACTCTGTTGGTTTCATCCATTCCTCCAACAATTATGAGCTTGTTGGAAGACATATTGGCCAGGCTGAACTTCCCTGAGCTGAAGTAATTGGCCACCAAACGGGTCATCGTCATTTCAATCACTGCCCACAATGAACCCAAAATAATCAACCCTCTTGAAAACCTTAAATTTTCGGGAAATAAACCATAAACCGCCAATATAGCAATGGTTCCAATGGCTATACCCCTAACAATGCTTTTAAGGGTAAATGGTTTTTGATAGCCTAAGCTAAAATAGGTGACTCCAATCCAAAATACTATATAGTACGGCACATGGATGGTCATCAATTCACGTGGATAATGCTTAATAAATTTGATATGCTCTTCCCAATACAGTTTAAGAAAATACATCCCTGAAAACAGCAAAATAAAATCAAGCAGGGGCAGCCACCACCGACTAAAAAACCTATAAACAAGGGCTGAAAAAGCCCTTAAATAAATAAATGTATTAATAAGAAAAATTAGAAAGCTGGACTTGCTTCCGCTATAGTGTTTGCGGGCAAAAATAACCATCGCCTGATAAAATATTTTTACATAATTGGCACTTCCTTTTTTGGTACTTTCGCCCTTATAATGGATAATAGACGTTTCCGGAAAATAATAATTTTTATAGCCTCCTTTTATAATTCTATATGAAAGGTCAATATCTTCGCCATACATAAAAAAAGCCTCATCAAGCAAGCCCACTTTATTTAAAGCTTCACGTCTCATGAACATGTATGCTCCTGCTAAAACTTCTACTTCATTAGTTTCATTTTCTGGTAAAAACCCCAAATGGTACCGACCAAATTTTTTAGATTTTGGAAATAGCCTATTTAACCCAAACATTTTATATAGGGCTACTTCAGGTGTGGGTAGTCCGCGTTTTGATTCCGGTAAAAAATTTCCACTGCCATCTACCATTCTAACTCCCAAAGATCCTGCATCGGCATGTTTGTCCATAAAGGCTAGGCATTTGCTGAAACTATCTTCCTCTACCACCGTATCAGGATTTAGCAAAAGAACATACTCTCCACCTGAAGCCTTTATTGCTTGATTGTTAGCTTTGGAAAAGCCCGTGTTCTCAGTATTTGGAATTAGTTTAACCCAATCAAATTTTTGAGCCACCATTTCCACACTACCATCCACAGAGTTATTATCAACCACCCAAACATCACCGTCAATACCTTGCATAGCTTTTTGTACCGCCTTTAGGCATTGCTCCAAAAAGTATTTTACATTGTAATTAACAATAATGACAGAAAGCTTCACAAACGGCAAATGGTGGTTGGTTTGCAAAACTATAGAATTGTTAGGATTGGTTTAGATAATAATTTTAGTGCCACTATTTGTTGAATTCTCTCTACAAAACTCTTGGGTGGAGTAAAAACTACTTAAAACACTAAAATATAAATATTTATTATTAAATTGCGTTTCATTTGGAGTAATAATCACATGTAATGATGGCTAAAAAACTACTTTCAGTATTTCTGTTTTTATTTTTAATTCAGCATATCAAAGCTCAAATTTTTGAAGGAGCTGAAGCGGATAGAAAACTTCCGGGGTCCGAAATTTTAAGACTCAATGAAACTACCGGAAAAATAAAATATGCGTTATTAGGTAATACCTTGGTAATAACCAAAGAACAAACTCTTCCTTATTTAACAAAGGTTTTAGGATTTTCAAGTTTGTACAATCTGCAACTAACAAAAGAAGAACATGATGAATTAGGTTTTGACCATTTGCGTTTTCAGCAAACTTTTAATAATGTTCCAATTTTAGGAGGAATAGTCATTGCCCACATAAAAAACAATCGATTACATTCTTTTAACGGAGAAGTTTTTGATGTAAACGAAAAATCAAATACAACTCTTTTAACTGAAAACAGTTGCTTGGCAAAAGTTATCGAAACCGTTGGTGCTATTAGCTATAAATGGCAATTTAAGGAAGAAGAAGAGTTAATAAAAATAATTAAGGACGATAAAAATGCAACATGGTTTCCCAAAGGAGACTTAATGTTTTGCCCAAAAAATCTAGATTTTGATAACCCCCAATTTTCCTTAACCTACAAGTTTACCATTCATGCCCAAGAACCTTTATTAGGCGAAAATATTTATGTAAGCGCTATTAACGGCAGCATAATTGCTCGCGAAAATTTACTTCACACCACCGATGTGCCAGGTAAAGCAATAACAAAATACAGCGGAACTAGAAATATTATTACAGATAGCATAAACCCTAATAAATTTAGACTTATTGAAAATACAAAAGGAAACGGAATTTATACTTTGAACCTGCAAAATGGAACGAGTTATGCTGCTGCTGTTGATTTCTTAGATTCTAATAATGTTTGGAATAACGTAAATGCCAAAAAAGATGAAGTTGCTACTGATGCCCATTGGGGGGCCGAGGTTACCTACGATTACTATTTCAACGTTCACAATCGGAAAAGTTATAACAACAACAATGCCCGAATTTACAGTTTTGTGCATTATTCAAATAATTACGACAATGCATTTTGGAATGGGGTGTGCATGACTTATGGTGATGGCAACACTTTTAAACCTTTAACGGCAATTGATGTTTGCGGGCATGAAATAACTCATGCAGTAACAACAAACAGTGCCAATTTGGTTTATAGTTATGAATCAGGCGCTTTAAATGAATCCTTCAGTGATATTTTTGGAAATACCATAGAACGCTATGGACGACCTGCACAATATGACTGGAAAATTGGGGAAGATATTACCACCGGAGGCACTGGATTGCGTAGCATGCTAAATCCAAAATTAAAAAACCACCCGAGATGTTATAAAAGTACTAATTGGTATGGTGGGGCCGGAGATAATGGTGGGGTTCATATAAATAGTGGGGTTCAAAACTGGTGGTATTATTTAATTACCGAAGGAGGAACAGGTGTAAATGATGTTTCAAATACCTTCAAAGTGGATAGTTTAGGAATAATTAAAGCAGAAAAAATAGCTTACAGAAATTTAACGGTTTACTTAACCTCCTCCTCAAAATATGCCGATGCAAGATTTTACTCTATCAGAGCCGCAGTAGATTTATATGGCAACTGCAGTAAAGAGGTAATAGCTGTAACCAATGCTTGGTATGCTTGCAATGTTGGAGCCAAGTATGATAGTGGATATGTAAAAGCTAATTTTTCTGCCGATACTGTTGTTTGCAGTCCTTCCAAGGTTGTAACCTTTAAAAATTTATGTACAAACGCCGCATCAGTTAAATGGTATTTTGGTGATGGGTCTGCCTCAACCTCATATAGCCCCGGATATACGTATTCTTCATTTGGCACTTATTCAATTAAATTAGTTGCAAAGAGCTGTTTTCTTAATAAGAGTGATAGTATGACAAAAGCCGCTTATGTTAAAATTGATTCCACTTTTGACATCTGTAATTCTGTGATTATGCCACAAAGCGGAACCGACAGCACAAGTAAATGCATGGCATTTGTATATGACGATGGTGGAGAAGGATTTTATAAGCAATCAAATAACAACTTCTTGAAAATAGGAGTTCCGGGATCCGATTCCATAGTGATTAAATTTTATGATTTTGACTATGAGGACAAATACGATAGCCTGTATATTTATCAAGGTCAATATCCGGGAGGTACCAAAATTGGGGGATTTACCGGCAGCACGTTGCCATTTGCAGGCAAAAGCTTTAAAATTTCAGGAAGTTTGATAACGCTTCGTCATCGTTCAGATCCTTTTGTAACGGGTCGCGGTTTTAAAATGTCTTATAGAGCTTACAAGCAGCCCATTGACTTAACTGCTTTTAAAGATACCACCATTTGTATTGGCAATTCCGTTGTTTTACATGCCCAAGGCACCGGAGGTTATTTTAAAGATTATGCCTACTTGTGGAAAGCTATATCGACCAACGATTCAATAACAGTAGCTCCTGTTGTTTCTAAAGTTTACAAAGTCTATTTAACAGATGTATGTACCAAATCAGTTGATTCATCGCAGGTATTAGTTATCGTTAGAGATTCTCTTTCTGCTACCCTGCCTAAAGATTCGACCATATGTGTTGGTCAATCAGTTGCCTTAAATGCATTTGCCTCTGGCGGTCAAAGTTCAACCTACCAATTTACTTGGAACAATGGATTAGGAAATGCTAGTAGCCATATTGTTAAACCAAAAGTAACAACTCAATATCAGGTTATACTTTCGGATGGCTGCACGCTATTGAACGACACTGCTTACATAAACATAACTGTCCGCGATACTCTTAAAACAGATCTTTTAACCAATGATACCCTAATTTGCTTTAATAAAACAGTAAATTTAAATGCTAATGGTACGGGTGGAAAAACCAGCAATTATACCTATACCTGGAATAGTGGATTAGGAACTGGAATTCCCAAAACCATTAATTTAAATGTTAATACCTGGATAAAAGTAACTCTTACCGATGGCTGCACTGTAAAACCGGCAAAGGATTCAGTTTTTGTAAAAGTGCGATTACCTCTTACCCTTTCCTTAAATAATGATACCACCATTTGTAATGGCACATCTGTTTTATTGAAAGCTACAACCGGTGGAGGTGATATTGCTAACTATAAATACAGCTGGACCCAGGGACTTTCTGCTACTAAAACCAACTCGGTTAATCCTACAACTCAAACTAAATATACCTTAACCCTTTCTGATAATTGTTCAACCAATGCTAAAGATTCTATTTTAGTGAATGTTTTAAATCCTTTAAATATTTCGGGATTAAGGGATACAACTATTTGTTATGGCGGTAATGCAGTTTTAAAACCAAATGCATCAGGAGGCAAAACATTGCAATATCAATTTATTTGGGATAATGGATTAATTAGTAATAAAAACCAATCTGTATCTCCTGTAAGTACAACAAGGTATTTGCTTACATTAAAAGACAATTGCACAACCAGTGATGATACAATGTCAATTAAGGTTACTGTTTTGGCCCCTCTTAAACTAACAACTACTCTCTCAAAAACGAGCTTCTGCTTTGGCGATTCTTCTCAACTAAATCTTAATTTTAGCGGAGGGGTGCCCTCAAAATACAAATGGTTTATTAATGGAGTCCAAACCACAAATTCGTCCATTTTTCTTAAGCCGATAGTAACAAGTAACTTTAAAATAAATTTAAAAGATTATTGCTCTAATGAAGACAGTACTTTGCATTCTATTGTTGTGAACAGTATGCCTGCAGTAGATTTTAATTCAGATAAGCTACTTATTTGTCGCAATGATGAGGTTCAATTTACAAACCTCACAACGGGAGCTTTAAGTTATGATTGGAAATTTAATGCCATAGACCAAAGCACGCTGCCATCACCAAAATACATTTACAAAACAGCGGGAATTTTTGATGTAATTCTAAATGCAACATCACCTAGCGGTTGTATTAATTCGGCTACTAAAAAAGCATATATCACCGTGATAGAATTACCAAGCAGTGATTTTTCTTTCCTTCCGGATGAACCAACATTAGCTAATCCTGATGTAACATTTACCAATCTTTCAACTAACTACACCGGTTTTAACTGGAACTTTGGAGATTTATTTACTGAATTAAAAAATTCAAATCCAACTCATAAATATAAAACACAAGGTACATTTAAAGTAATGCTGGTTACCCAAAATTCATTGGGATGCAGTGATACTCTCTATAAAGATGTGATTATTGGAGATATTTATTATTTGTGGGTTCCCAATGCTATTTCTCCCAATAATGATGGGTTTAACGACGAACTCACTATTGTTTCAAAAGGAATTTCAACATCTGAAATTCGAATATACAACCGCTGGGGCGAAAAGATTTTTGAGTCAGACTTAAATGGAAAACCATTTGATGGAAAAGATAAAGATGGTAAAACTCTTCAAAGGGGAAGCTATGTTTTGGAAATAAAAGTTAGAGATTTTACAGGCAGATTTCGCTTGGTAAGGAAGGTCATTGAGATTTTATAAATTTCAATTCAAATTATTATTTCAGATCAATAGTGTCCTAAAGGTTTTTTAATTTGAACCAAAGGTATTGGTTTTAGTTCATTTGCGATATGAGTTTTCCTATTTTCAAAAAAGAACCCCCTGTATGTTGAACTGAGGTGGTGGTTCAATGTGTTCTTCAAATGGTTTATCCATCCATTTTTGCAGATCAATTTTAACAAACAGGTTTAATCTTATAAAAGCTACAAGGTTCGACAGATGCCAATTAAATTTTGCAGTCTGCCTTAATACTTTTAGGATAGTTACCAATGCTTTTCGCCAAGCAGGAAAAGGGTCAATAAGTACAACTGAGCCGCAACCGGTAAGTCTTTACATGATTGATAAAAATAAAGATAAGGATGCTTTTAGAATCCTAAATCTTTTATGTTCCAAAATTGAGTGAGGAGTTCCTTTTTCAAATCATTTTTTTCAATTCTTAACAATCTTCTCCCTGTAAACATTTCCATCCTTTCCTATTAATTCTAATATATAAAGGCCATTAGATAATAATCCTAAGTCAATCTCTGAATTCTCAGCTCCATTTATTTCTTCACGCATAACAATTTGCCCACTGAGGCTACTAATAACTATATAGTCTATCGCTATGCCTTGTATTGAAAGGATTGTTTTAACAGGATTTGGGTACAATCCAATTATAGGTTTTTCTTTAGTGAGATAGATACCAACCTTATCAGTATATCGGGCAATATAATTACAATTGCTCTGTGTAAATTTATCGAAATCACCTCCACAATATAATTCTCCTTCATATTCTACCATTGTCCTTATGGTGCTTTTTTGAATCCCTGTGTCAAAATAATTCCAATTTAATGAATCCTCATTCCATTTCATAATACCACCACCACCAAAACAATAAAGTTCATTTTCGAAAATTTTAAAATTGTACAAATTAATCATAAGTTGTCGGCTAAACCTAATAATGGTATCCCCATCCCACTGGACTAAATCTCTATAATCTACAGGAGGTATTTGAAGCGGTGTATTTGCACCAATAAGTAGCTTATCATTCCAATTTATCATACCTTTATGTTGATTTCCGACACCTGTAGAGAGCTTTTTCCATGATGTCCCATCCCACCTTGCAATATAATCTTTATAAGGTCCTCCCAAATCTATCGAGCCAAGCATATACAATTCTTCTTCAAATACGTATAAATTTTGTGCATCGGTATATTTATTTGTCCCAAGCGAGTGCCAGTTCTCTCCATCCCATTTGGCAATTCCATTTGCTTTGATACCCCCTATTTGGCTGTAATTTCCTCCTACGTAAATTTCATTCTTGTAAACTGCAAAAGAATGTACCTTTCTCAAAGTATCCATAAGGCCATTTTTTAAAAGGTTCTTCCATTCTTTACCATTCCATACGGCTAATCCTCTGGCAGCTACCTCGCCAGCTGAATCAAAAAAACCTTTAACATAAAGCAAAGAGTCATGGACATACATTTTTTCAGCCCCGGCATAAGGCCCCCTTAACCCTTTGCCCAAGGGAGTCCACTTATTACCATCCCATGCTGCAATATGATTAACGGAAGTTTGTCCCGCTTTAGTAAAATAACCCCCAGCTATTAGTTGGCCCT
This sequence comes from Chitinophaga pinensis, assembly GCA_945897885.1. Classification (GTDB taxonomy): domain Bacteria; phylum Bacteroidota; class Bacteroidia; order NS11-12g; family UBA9320; genus JABWCE01. Next base: position 35,154 of record CAMDGU010000008.1, on the reverse strand, counting down.
TATAAATAGCAAAATCCCATACTATATCATTGACCTCTTGAGGTATTGGCATCCACTTTCTAGATTGAGCATGTGTGCCTTCAACTCCGATTAATATAATCAGGATTATGGGGAATATTTTTTTCATATTATTGTTTTAAAATTTTAAAATGTAATTGATTTTCGCCAAGGTCAATACTATAAAAATAGACCCCGTTACAAAGAAGACTTATATCTGTATTAAACATTTGTTCTCCTGGCCATATTTTACCTTTATAAATATTTTGCACCAATCTTCCTGAAACATCATATAGCTTTATATCAAGTTTTTCGGCTTGGTTTGTTCTTATTTTTATGGTTTGTTGACCAATGCCGGGGTTTGGATATACCATTACAGAACTCTTCCTGTCCATATTTTTTTTAATAGTGGCAGATGCCTTATATTTCTTTTGAAACAATATGGTATTGGCAACTCTAGGCTTGGTTGTATCAAAAGGCCACCATCCTATAAAATTGTCGTTGGTATCACTAATTTTATAAATATAACCAGACAATTCTGTGTATAAAGTATGTACAGCATCCAATGAAACTCTTTCATGTGGCAATAAATAGTTATTTGCATTATACAAAGGCAATAAATTTGAAGAACTTGCCCTTGTCCATACATCCACTATAGAATCATCTGAGACATTCATTATAGCACTATGACTTAAATTAACATTTATTTTATAAACATTCGCCTTGTAATATCCGGGTTTAAACCATTTACCTTCGCCATTCTGATACCTTTCACTAATCCTTATAATTTGATTAGAATCATACAGACTTTTAAACATTCCATGAGTAATTGAGTCGCTGCTCCAATGTTCTAGCCTTCGGTTAGCTTTGTTTACATATTGCAAGGCTGCTCCAGCATTAATTCTACCATGACCTGATTTTGCATCATATCCAGAATCATTTACATCGGTAGCGGTAACTTGAATAATGTGTTCCACATCTTCGGGAGCCAAGTTATGGCTTGTTACAAATGAATCATTAAGATAACTCATTAGCAAGGCTGCCACCCCTGATACATGAGGTGTGGCACTAGAGGTGCCGGTCTGCGACATATATAGGCCATCATTTGCAAGAGTTCTTATAAGCTCATTGGTTGCTGGGGCTATCACATCTAATTCGGATCCATAACTTGGTTCCCACCAATCATCTCCATTTGTTATAGTTTTATATGCTCCATTGATGCCGCTACCACCTACACTTATTACCCACTCATCATCTATACATGCAGGATAGGTTAAGTGCTCATTACCTTCATTGCCCCTCCCGGCTACAAAGGTTACTTTAGCCCTGTTGGCAAAATGTACAGCTTCTCTCATTAATGTTATATTAGTATCAGTAAAAAACTCTGTAAATGCGTTTGCTATACGCCAACTATTATTACTAATATGTAATCCGTATTTATAAGCATTTTTGTTGTCGTTATTCGAATCATATACGGCCGATGTAATAATGGCATCAGCTATATAAGTAAAAACTAGATCCCATGCTCCCATTTCATATTTTATTTTCATTCCATACAGCGATACTCCTGTGTTAGATACACTATCATTTCGTCCTGCTATCCCTGCCATCCCTATTCCATTATTCCTTACAGCACCCAATATTCCTGCCATTGGTGTACCATGACTTCTAGTTTGATAATCATCGTTCTTCATTTCCCTTTTATCCATAAAATCCCTAACAGTTATTACGCTTGACTTTGAAGGATTTCCAGTTTCATAGCCAAAATCTTTATGCCGCCAGTTTAGCCCATCATCCATTACTCCTAAACGAATCCATGGACGAGCCTCTGTCAGTGCCCATGCAGGCTCCACATTTATATGCCCCAAAGAATAACTACTTGTAGGGTGTAAATGCGCTTGTATTGGATACATGGAATCATTTGCGGCCGTGAGAGAAATTACTGAAGGATTGGCATGTGCATATTTCACAAGAGGAAACAAGGCGTCAAGTGAATCAGCTATTTCGCTAATATCACTTCCTTCGGGGAATGATAAAACAAACGTAGCCCAAAATTTTGGGATAGAAATAGTCTCCCCCAACCTTGATAAAGTAGTGGTATCATAAGTACTCATATTCCTAAATATTTTATACACTTTTACCCCACCCAATTCATAATTATAGGCTTGTTCCAATTTAGCCTGAACAATATCAGCCTCAGTATCTTTCAAAAAAGTGTTCAAATCTCCCCATTCAGTTTCTTTGTATGAAGTGGTATTAATAGCATCAATTTTTATGGCTTCATGGTCAAACCTAACAATCAATTCGTTTTTCGCAAATATGGCATTACCAAGTGTATCTCTAAAAGCAGAGGTGTCTCTCTAAAACAATGTGTATTTAACAACAATCCAGCGCACATGGCCGCTATCAGTTGTTCGGCCTGTAACATATATATCCTGCCCTATCTGTTCTATTCCTGATGGATGATCTATGCTTCCTTTGTAATTTTCCCAGATTTCAATCCAATCCAAGTCTCCATCATCAGCATTTAGTCTAGCCGTCACTATATCACTATTAGAGGTATTGGTACAATATCCAACTATATTTACATTATTACCTGTTACATTAAGTTCTGTAATTTCAGATACAGGTTTATTTTCATCTGGCCATAAGCTTTGTTCCCAAATTAAATTACCAAATTTGTCATATTTAAGAACCAAAAATCTTCGTTCACCTGCACCTAAATTTTCCTGCCATCCACCAATATAAACGTATCCGCTGTCATCTATAGTTAAAGTATTTCCTTCTTCATATGTTCCACCACCGCCATTGCTGTATATGCTAGTCCATACTGGAGCAAGTGAAGAATCTAATTTTATTAATTTTATGTCGTTATCACTTCCATTATTATGAACACCTATTAAGTAATAATTACCTTGATTATCTTTTACTAAGTCTCTAGGTTTATTTATATCGCTGCCGCTAGCAGAAGCCCTATTTACTTCTGTCTGATTTCCATCCACATCATAAATAATAGTGGTATAATCCCAAATACCTATAGAATCCTCACTCCCTCCTGTTATAGCTGTTAATGAACCTGAAGGGTCGGTTACTATGTCTCCTGCGATATCCATATGATTATTATAGTCATAGCGAGAAGCCCATACAAGTGCACCATCAATATTATCAATTTTTAAAGTTATAAAATCCAGTTCGGTGCTATCTCCTTCACTTGTACCTGTAATATAAATATTACCATACATATCGTTTGTTATCTTAGTTGGATAATCGTTCTTTCCAGCGTCATAGTTAGTTTCCCATTCTATATTTCCGTACTCATCATATTTAATTATTGTTATGTCAAAAGTGGTGTCGTTGTTGTAATGACTTGCCCCTACAGCATATATATTGCCTATTGCATCACATATAACATCAGCCCCATAATCAAATCCGTTCATCGGACCATTCCAGTCAGTTTGCCAAATTATACTGCCAGAATCATCAAATTTTGTAACAAGGATATTTGTTTTTTCTCCTGTTACTTGTGTGTTACCAATTGTTATAACATTCCAATAAACATCCTTAGTAGTGGCCGACCATTCAATACTATCAGGTGATCCATAATTTTTTACCCATTCCATGTTTCTATAGGTTTGGGCTTGAATTGCTGTAAAAATTGAAAGAAAAACTAAGATTAGGATAAATTTTTTCATGGTATTTTATTTTTTTACAATGTTAATCCGGTAGTAAAACATTTATTAATTAACCTCTTCTGTAATCCTGAAGAGGTGCATTCCCTCAAGCTATTTAAATCAAGAAGGCCCTTCCGCGACTCCGAACGATTAAAAGACTTTCAATAATTTCGGAAGGTTTTCTTGAGAGAAATGTTTTTAGTTTCTGCTATTTATATATTTTTTGATGCGAAGGAGAGGAATAAATACTACAAATACAATAGGTGTTTACACCTAAGCCAAATCACCTTTTTCGATATGTGTAAAAAACCTAACCAATTATGCTGAAAAGACTTATTCCCAAATAATCAGCTAGGTATTAAGTGTCATATGTTCATTTTACTATTAAAACATAAACCTTTGACTATAATAACCTAATAGTTATTTACTAAAACGTATTTGTTAATACTACAAACCAATTTGTTATTTTCTGAAACATTTCTTCTTAATTAAACTGTATCAATTTTTTTAAGAAAAATATAGCTAGCAATTTATCTATAACTAAATTTAAACTTTCCCATCTTGTTTCTTAATATTATTTAATGTTGTATACTTTATTTTAAGGCCCATGCAACCCATATGATTAAAAACCCTATGAAACTAACCAAACTGAGTTTACTACTTATTTCAAATCTTATCCTAAGCTCAGCCAGTGCGTGGAAACTGGATTCCATTATGAAAAATAAACATTTTGAAGTCAGTTTTGGTCAATCGTTGTTATTTATTTCCAATAGCAAACAGGTTAATATTAAAAACCAACAAGCGTTAGTGATACCAACCAATGCCGTTTTATTTTTTACCGAATTTCGTCCTCAAAAAAAAATTAGAATCCCTGTATTTTTTAATTTGGCTACCGAAACCAAGCAATTTGTAGTCAACAATCAAATAATAAGCGAACGGGCTTCACCAACTTTTGGCACTGGTTTTACCTACAACCTTTTTAAAATACAACTTGACTCTACATCTAAAATTGAATTTGAGGCCGGGCCACTGGCAAGTGTATTATTCAATACCAACAAAAACCTAAGAGTGGCGCCAATTATAGCAGGAAGATTTAGAATAATGCGGGGCAAAAATTTTGCGATGTATGCCGGGATGAGCTATTCCATTGGCATCAATGCTTTGGGATTGCTTTATGGAACAGGGACAATATTTTAAAAATAAAACGGAAAAATACTCTCGTATCTTTTTCAAACTTGCCATAAGTTGTTTCTTTATTTATTTAATATTGTATCCTTTATTTTAAAGCCCATGCAACCCATAAAAACCGTAGCCGACTATATGGCCGAAGGCCGAAGCCCCGAGATATTATTCTGGGTGGGCTGTGCCGGAAGTTTTGACGAACGTGCCCAAAAAATAACCAAAGCATTTGCCAAAATTTTACAACATTGCTCCATTGATTTTGCCATACTTGGCCCCGAGGAAAGTTGCACAGGCGACCCTGCAAAACGTGCCGGAAACGAATTTCTTTTCCAGATGCAGGCTGCCAATAATATTGCAGTGCTTAATGCTTATGAAATAAAAAAAATAGTAACGGCTTGCCCGCATTGTTTTAATACCATAAAAAATGAATATCCGCAATTGGGTGGAAATTATGAAGTAATTCATCATACCCAACTAATTCAGGAATTGATTGACAGCGGTAAGTTGAAATTTGAAGGTGGGGCTTTTAAAGGCAAAAAAATAACCTATCACGATTCGTGCTATTTAGGCAGGGCAAACGACGAATATGTAGCTCCTCGCCGGGTTTTGGAAGCTTTGGATACCAAACTGGTAGAGATGAAACGCTGTAAGCAAAATGGGTTGTGTTGTGGTGCAGGTGGTGCTCAAATGTTTAAAGAAGCTGAGCACGGAACCAAAGAAATAAATATTGAACGAAGCCAAGAAGCACTAAGTACCGGAGCTACTATAATAGCCTCTAATTGTCCGTTTTGCATGACAATGCTGAGGGACGGAGTGAAACATGGTAACCGTGAAGATGATGTTCAAGTTCTTGATATTGCTGAGTTGGTAGCTCAGGCTCAGGATTTATAATTCTCTATGAAACCAATTTTAATTCGGAGAGGGTTAATTGGTGTTTTACTTTGTTTCGTTGTCCTAAATAGTTATAAAACTAAGAATCTTTATAATCATGCTGACTATCCTTACGATGCCCGAAATGTATTTATAGCAGGCAATCTTTGGTTGCATGGTGAAAACCCTTACAACGATAGTTTACTAAAAACAGAGTGGCAAAATATTGCCGCACAAAGTAATTTAAATACCACCAAACCTCCAGGGTTTAAGGATTGCGGCATGATTTATCCGTTTTGGGCTATCCCAATTTTAGTTCCCTATTACCTTTTTTCATGGCCTGTGGTCAAACAAATAATTTGGATATTAAGTTGGCTTTTTATTTTAATCATCGCTTGGTTTGCCTCCAAATCATTTCATATAAAAGCTTTAAATTTTTGGTTCTGGTTACTAATTATGTTGGCTTTTAAATCATCCTTGGTGGCCGTGACGCTTGGTCAGCCGTTATTAATGAGTATGGCGGCCATCATGGCTTCATGGTATTTTTATACTAAAAACAAAGAGGCTCTTTCAGGATTATTGCTTGGCATTGCAATGCTAAAAGTAACCTTATGTATTCCTTTTGTGGTTCTATTTTTGGCTAACAAAAAATGGAAACTTCTTTTCTTTTCAAGTATTTTTCCCATACTGGCGGCTTTCAGTTTTTATCAGGTTTCAGGCAATTTATATATCCCTGAAATGCTTAAAAATATGGCAACGCAAATGCAAATAAACTATGCAGGGGCAACACTTACAGCCGTAAATACAAACCTCACTGAATTGGGTATTTTGCTAAATTATTTCGGAGGGATAGATTATAAATTCATTTCGGTGTTTAATATAATTATGATGTTTTCAGGGATCCTTATTTTGGTTTGGTTTTATTATAAAGGTTTTATTAAAGAGCATTCATTTTTAGGATTGCTTATTCTTTGGAACCTTCTATTTAGCTATCACCTTATTTATGATTGTTTGCTTCTTGTTTTTTTGGTTCCGTTGGTTAAAACCAACGGCAATGAAACCAACGGCAATGGAAAATGGATTTGGCTTGTATTATTAGCCCCATTATTTTTACCAATCAACGGATTATTTAAAAATACAGACTGGATACAATTTCACCTTCCTGTAACTATATTAGCTTTATTTTTGTACTTAGTTTATGCTAGCTACCAACACATCTCAAACCGAGGTACTTAAAGGGTTTAATCCCGATTCAAAAATTTGGATTTATTCATCCAACCGATTATTAACCAATGATGAAACTGCTGCTATTATTCAGCAATTATTGGAATTTACAAAGCAATGGACTTCTCATAATAATGCACTAAAGGCAGCAGGAACAGTGCTTCATAACCGTTTTATTGTTTTATCAGCCGATGATTCTATTGAAAATCCGGGAGGATGCAGCATTGACAAATCCATTCATTTTGTTCAAGAAATTGAAGCAAATTATGGTCTTTCACTTTTTGACAGACTTACCATTTTTTACCAATCTGACAACGAAATGAAATCGTTTCACTTTAACGATTTGCAAAACAAAATTGCTTCGGGAGAAATATCAGAAAATACTTTAATTATGGATACCACCATTACTCAAGTGGGTGCTTTACAATCAGAATTTGTAAAACCTGCCGGCCAAAGCTGGTTGGCCCGATTTATAAAATAAGATATTTTTTAAACGGCTACAGATTCCTGGGCCATATTAATAATACTTTCGAAAAGGATTCGTCCGTCATTATTAAACAAATTTTCATCGGCACAACGCTCCGGATGAGGCATCATTCCAAAAACATTTTTACCGGCATTACAAACACCGGCTATGCTATTTAACGAGCCGTTATGGTTGGCATCTTCTACCACTTCTCCATTTTCATTACAGTAGTAAAACAACACTTGATTGTTATCCAAAATTTGTTTCATGGTAGCATCATCGGCATAATATCTTCCTTCACCATGGGCTATCGGAATTTTCAAAACCGATTCTTTTTTTATGTGATGTGTAATCGGTAAATCGGTATTTGCAGGTTTTAAAAATACATTGTTGCAAATAAATTTACGGTTAGTGTTGCGCAATAAGGCTCCGGGCAATAATCCTGCTTCGCAAAGAATTTGAAATCCGTTGCAAATTCCCATAACAAATCCTCCGTTGGCTGCAAATTCACTAATGGATTGCATAATCGGGCTATAGCGAGCAATAGCACCGCTTCTTAAATAATCACCATACGAAAATCCGCCGGGTAAAAATATAAAATCACAATTTTTAAGGTCGGTGTCTTTATGCCAGAGTTCAACCACTTCAGAGCCTTTCAAGCTTTGTAAAACAAGAATCAAATCATGATCGCAATTGGACCCGGGAAATATTACAACTCCAAATTTCATATGTAATTTATATCTATTTTTTATTTTAAGGCCATATGGAATGCTATGCATTTCATATACTGCAAAATTAAGTTAAAACTTTTCCAAAGTTTGAAACTTTGGAAAAGTTAATGAAAAAAGCGACCCTCAAATTAGGTTTACTTTTCCAACTCTTCCCAATACTCAGCCGCTCGGCGTGTATGCGGAATTACAATCGTTCCCCCAACTATATTTGCTACCGCAAAGGTTTCAAAAACCTCAGCTTTAGTAACACCGTTTTCATAGCATTTGCCTAAATGGTATTTTATGCAATCGTCGCATCGCAATACCATGCTGGCCACCAGGCCCAAAAGTTCTTTGGTTTTTACAGGCAAAGCCCCTTCGGCATAGGTATTGGTATCTAAATTAAAAAGGCGTTTTAACACTAAATTATCACCCGCCATTATGGATTCGTTGCCTTTAGTGCGGCTTTCGTTGAATTCTTCTACTTGATTTTTCATAATTTAAATTTATAGGATATTGCTTTTGTTTAAAATAGTGCTATGTATCTTAAAAATAGCACACGAGGAAAACGAAATTTAGGAGAATCAAAGATGTATCGCTAATTTCTGATGAGAATTTTGAATTTAGAAAACTTTGAGCCACTTGGTGGACAAAGATATTAATTTACAAGGATGAAAATGATGAAATATTTGAAGTTTAGTTTTCATTTATTCTTGTATAACTTTGGTAAAAGTTAATTTTTCTCTTCTTTAAAATTATTGATTCTTTGCGTATGCTATTGGGAAAGAAAAAACGATTTTATTCTGCACAAATTATTCTTCCTGTATCTGTTTATCTTCTAACCTTAGGCTATGCTGAAATACTAAGTTGGTTGGGCAATTGCCACGGATGGTGGGAAGTATGTTGGTCGCGATATGATTCCGGGCTTTATCTCGAAATTTCGGAATTAGGCCACACACTCAAAAATTGCGGTATTGAAAATGGGTATGTAATTGGCTCAGAAAAATGGTGTGGAAATGCAGGATGGGCTCCTTTTTACCCGTTTCTAATTTACTTATTTCATCATCTGTCAACACTTTCACCTGCCGTTTGCGGGATACTACTTTCTCATACCTTTTTTATAGCATTTTTGGTAATGATGGCTAAAATTATCAATGTGCACTCCTTCAAACTTTCCAATTGGCTTACATTACTATTATGTGCCTTGTGCCCGGGAGGAATATATTTTTTTAGCATTTTTCCCATCTCATTGCTCATATTTTTAGTGAGTATTGTTTTTTGGTCTTTCTATTTTGAAAAATAGTATTATTCTGTACTTCCAGCCTATCTCATAGCACTTTCATACAGTTCAGCAATTATTATTTTTTTTAGTTTCGGGGTATATATGATTTATTTATTTTTTAGCTCATGGAAACAAAAGAGAATGGCCGATTTTTTGGTAGAAATACTAAAACAGTGGTATTGTAAAAATTCCTATAAAAACGTCCTTTTATACCTTCTGATTCCCGGCATAATAGGTTTGATTAGTTTATACCTTTATGATTGGTTTGTAACCGGGCATTGGAATGCTATGTATCTTGTTCAAAACAAATATGGTCATTTGTTATATAGTCCATTCAAGCATCTTGAAATCCATTATAAACTTTTAATTTCTCATCAAAATTCATCCGAAATATGGATTGATATTCACAATATTTTTTTCTTTTTTACCTTACCAATACTTGTATATTTTTTGGCAAAAAATAAAAACCGCATAACACCCTTACTAATATTGTATACCCTTATTATGTGGTACATTCCTTTTAGTATTGGTATCAATGTTTCTCTTTACAGAAGTATTGCGCTGCTTGCACCAGTGTTGGCATTTATTGATCCGTTAAAAAATCTCCAAAAACTTCTGATTCTAATTGCATTTGGAATTTTCTATTACTTTTTGGGGATTTTATTTGTTTTAAGTATTCTTCATTAAATGCCAGATATCAGTGAAATATTTGATTGATAAAATCATACCTTTTCTAGTCAATCCTTGTTATTAGGGTTCCCATTTCTACTCCCCAAAATATTTTGCTCTGAATTTTTTATCCAATTGTTTTTGGCTGTTGTCTAAATTTATTTCTCGACCATCAATCCATGCCCGATTAATTTTGGAGGTTTTCATATCCAAAATATCTCCAACACTTATAATTAGTGTGGCACTTTTACCTACTTCCAATGTTCCATAATTTTTATCAATACCTACTATTTCAGCGGTATTTTTAGTAATGGCCATCAGGGCTTGTTCGCGGTTAAGTCCATAAGCTACAGCCGTTCCTGCCTGAAAAGGTAAATTGCGTTGTTGCCATGCCCCAACATCGGCTATACAATACAAAACCCCTGAATCGTGAAGGATTTTTGGAAGTTTGTAGGGTAAATCCACATCATCCTCGGGCAAGGCTGGTAAATGGTGCGTCCGGATTAAAACCACTGCAATTTTATTTTCCCTTAAAAATTTGGTGATTAAAAAACTTTCATCGCCGCCAATTATAACAGGCGTTATGTTATAGCGCTGCATAAATTGAACAGCACTTATCATTTCCCGTGCCCCATCGGTATGGATAAACACTTTCTTTTTGCCTGAAAAAACATCTCTAAAAGCTTCTAATTTTAAATTGAGAACCTCCGGTATACTGCTGCAATATGTTTTGGCATTGCTAAAAATTTCATCCAACGCCTTTATTTCTTTATACGTTTGCAGTTTTTCTATATCTCCCGGTTCGGTCCACCACCCTTTTTGTACATGCATTCTAGGCCAGTTCATGTGCAAGGCATCATCTGTTTTTACCGCTGCATCCTCCCAATTCCATGCATCCAATTGCACAATGGATGAATTACCTGAAATACTTCCTCCCGTTGGGGTTATTTGAGCTAAAAGAATTCCATTGCTTCGAATCGTAGGGGTAACTTTTGAATCGGTATTGTAGGCAATTATACTTCGTACATTGGCATTATTTTTCCCTACTTCATTATAATCACGGGTAGAGCGAACAGCATCTATTTCATTAAGGCCAATGGTGGTATTGGGGGCTATTAACCCGGGATAAACATGTTCGGCAACAAATACCTTATGGTCGGGATAATCCCTTCCTTGAGAAATTGTATCAATGGCAGTAATTATTCCTTTATCAAATCGTATAGAAGCATTGTTATAAACCTTTCCATTACCAAGATGCAGGACTCCGGCTATAATCCAAACCTTTTCTGTTTGCACAGCGCCAGGCGATGGCACCTGGGCTTTGGTTATAGTTCCAAATGCAAATAAAATTCCTAAAACTATTATTCTTCTCATTTTCAAATTTTCAAATTGACACATTTCCAAATTAAAATTCATCCTCACAATGGTATTCGGCTTCTACCGTTCTGACTGCCTTCTGGGTATTTTGCCCCTCCTTTTTTGCTTTTCTCATCGCTTCAATAAGCCGTTGTCTTTCTTTCGCTATTTCCGCTCTTTTCTTTATATCCTCATTTCTGTCAAAATAAATTTTTCCGTCAATCCAAGTAGTCACCGGTTTTGAATAATTACTTAAGGGGTTTCCATCCCAAAGCACTAAATCGGCGTCTTTCCCAACAGTAATACTTCCAACCCGGTTATCAATATGAAGCATTTTTGCAGGATTAATGGTTACCATATTTAAAGCTTCAATTTCTGAAACATCACTGTATTTAATCGCTTTTGCAGCTTCCTGAGTTAAACGGCGGGCCATTTCAGGGTCATCACTATTTATACCGGTTAAAACACCAACCTTATTCATAATTCCTGCATTGTAAGGAATGGCATCTGCAACTTCATATTTATAGCCCCACCAATCCGAAAATGTGCTGGCAGCCACACCATGTTTTTTCATTTTATCGGCTACTTTATAGCCTTCCAAAATATGAGTAAATGTATTAACTTTAAATCCAAACGTATCGGCCACATGCATCAGCATATTTATTTCCGACTGAACATAACTATGGCAGGTAATAAATCGCTTACTGTTTAATATTTCCAATAGGGCTTCAAGTTCCAAATCAACTCTATATCCTGGCGTTTTTTTAAGTTCGCCATAAGCCTTCGCCCTTGAAAAACCATCGTAAAAAACTTGCTCCACACCCATCCGTGTTTGCGGGAAACGAACGGTTTGATAATCGCCCCAGTTGCTTTGTTTCACATTTTCGCCCAAAGCAAATTTTATAAACCGATGGTCTGTTGGAAATTTTAATTTTTCTGCGGCTTCCCCATATTTTAATTTTATTAAAGCAGTTTGCCCACCAATGGCATTGGCTGAGCCATGCAATAAATGAGAGGTGGTAACTCCACCTGCTAATTGCCGGTAAATATTAACGTCTTTGGCATTCACAACATCTTCAATCCGTACCTCGCTGGTTATGGATTGGGTTCCTTCATTTACGCCCTTAGAAATAGCGATATGACTGTGTTCATCTATAATTCCGGGGGTAAGGTGCATTCCAGTCCCATCAATTTTATAAATATTTCTACCTAAAAAAGTTTTATCGTTATACACCCTTTGAATTTTACCGTTGCTCACAATTACTTCAGCATTTTCCAATTTTCCTCGCTTATCGCAAGTCCAAACCGTGCAGTTTGTTATAATAAATTCTTTAATTGAAGTTGTATCATATTGCCAAGGCATTGAGAAATTAGGAATAACAGGTGCAGTTTTTTTCTTAGTTGAATCTACCTGAGCATCTGCAGATCCAAGGTAGCGGGCTATCATTGAAACCTGTTTTCCTAAAGAATCATTCGAAATTAAGGTTATGTCATTTCCCGTTTTATAACCTGTGCCAGTGTATGATTTTCCATTTTTAAGCAGTAATTGATAATTGATAAACCCATTTTTTAAAGCAATCTTAAATTCACCTTTTGTTTTGGGTTGCAACTCAGCCTTTGGTTGCCAAGGCTTTCCGGTAATAGTTATCTTATAAACTGAATCCTGAAAACTTAGGGTGTATTTACCTGCATAATCAACCGTTTGCCAGTCGATAATCGTATTTTGTTTTCCAAAAACCCAATTTTCTAAAATGGCTGTTCCTTCTTTAAAAACATTGCCATCGGTAATAATAAAATTAGCTAATTTTCCAACATCAAGCGTTCCACATTGGGTTTCTGATTTCATAAATTTGGCAGGATTTGTAGTTAACGCCTTTAAAGCATATTCCTCAGGTAATCCATTTTCAATGGCTTTGCGAAGGTTTGGCCAAAATTTATCGCGCTTTTTCATTCCACTTAGTGTTAATGAAAATTCAACACCATTTTTGTACAAAATTGCAGGATTAAATGGAGCCATTTCCCAATGTTTCATCTCCGTGAGACTAATTAATCTTGCATCCAATGGGTCTTCCACATCATAAGCATCCGGAAAATTTAGAGGAATTACCAACGGGGCATTTGTATTTTTCACTTCCTGAGCAAATTGGTATTCATCGCCACTTCCCTTAATGATATATTGTATGCCAAATTCATCACCCAATTTATCTGCTCTCAAAACATCCTGAACATCTTCTGCTTCAAAAAAATGAGGAAGACTACTTGATAAATTATATGCTTCCAATGAAAGATTAACTTCAGTAGGTTTTGCCATTTTACACCATTTGGCATCGTACTGAAATTGCCGAAGCAAGGCAATAGCTCCCATCAAACTGGATGGGTAATCCTGAGTTGAATTGCCTTTATGAAACGAAAAATAATTTCCCGAATTTAAATTTATAACCTGCTTTTGTTCCAACTCATCGCCCAAAGCGGCCAAAAAACCTGATCCCCGGGCTATTCCATTTTGCTGATGGCTTGCTACCATGCCAAAACCCAAATCACGCCATGCTTTTGTTTCTTCAGGGTTTATAACAAATTGCTCAGAGGCCTGCACTTCAGGGTGTATTGCTTCGTTCCAATAAAATGCTCCTTTTTTTGAAGAAAGGAATTGCGGTCCGGGATTATCCGTCTTCGTTGGGGCTTTGGGCACTCCATACTGTGACCAAATATCAATAAATGAGGGATAAATCCATTTGCTTTTTAAATCAATAACTGTTGCATTCACAGGAATTTTTAATCCATTACCTACAGCTATAATTTTTCCTTTTTGGATAATTAATGTAGCATTATCAATTTTTGCCTGAGCATCTTTAATGAGAGTACAATTAATAAAAGCAGTGATGCCTTCGTAAGTATCAACCACTCCATTTTGTGGCGTTCCTGGTTGTGCAAAATTGTTATAGCCCGATAACATTAGAATTACACAGTAAAATATCCTTTTTAATATCATTTAATAAACTTTATTGTGCTGCAAAATAGTTTATATAAAATTAAACTTAAAAAAAATTGCAAAATAGATTCGTAAAGTTTCATTGAAAACAATCACTTTGGAGCAATACAAAGCATGGTTCTTCCTGTTTTTAATTCCCAATATTATATGCAATATTTGTTTTGAATTTTTACAGAAAATATATACTTTTGCAACCCTGTTTAAAAATTGTGGATTCTTTAAAGAATTACGACATTGATTTCGTTAAATTAAAATTTGGTCAACATAGTTTTGATTACGAAATTGACGATTCGTTTTTTAGCGTTAAAGACCATTCATTAGTAAAACAAGGAAACGTTAACGTTCATTTACTTATTGATAAAAAAGATCGGCTGATGAACTTTACCTTCTCTATTGAAGGCATAGTAATAACCGAATGTGATGTATGTTTAGATTCGTTTGATTTACCAGTAAAAGGTACCGAATCAATAGTAATAAAGATAGTAGAAGAACCATTAGAAAGTGATGGCGAAATTATATATCTTGGTCCAAATGCTGTTTCGTTTAATGTGTATGACCACATTTATGAAATTATTTGCACCAACATACCAATGACAAAAACATGTAAGGATAACGCCGGTAAACCAAAAGCCTGCAATCCTGAAATGTTAAAATTTTTATCAGAAGAGGATGATACCTCAACAAATTTTGAACAACAAACCGATCCCAGGTGGGATAAGTTAAAAAACATAAAAGAATAAAAAAACATGGCACATCCCAAACGAAAAATTTCGAGAACCCGCAGGGACAAACGTAGAACCCACGACAAACTTGAGTTCAAACAAATATTTACCGATCCAAAATCAGGTGATACTTCATTGTATCACAGAGTAAACATGGAAACCGGAGTATACCGCGGCGTTCAGGTTATTGAAGTTAAAACTTCTTAATTTTTTTTAAACTCACTTAAAACTATTATGTCACGTATCCGAATAGGATTAGATGCAATGGGTGGAGACTATGCTCCCGTTGAAGCTATTAAGGGCGCATTTATGGCAGCAGGTCTGCCTGAGTTTGCCAACGTGGATATCGTTTTGTTAGGTGAACATAAATTAATTGAAGAATCTCTTTCTGCCCAAGGCATAACCCACAGTTTCGAAATCATTGATGCTCCTGATACTATTTCTATGAGCGAACATCCTACCAAAGCAGTTTCAGCCAAGCGAAACTCAAGTATTATGGTGGGACTAAAAATGCTTGCCGAAGGAAAACTTGATGGATTTGCAAGTGCCGGAAATACCGGGGCTATGATGGTAGGTTCACTTTACACCGTAAGAACTATTGAAGGGATATTACGTCCTGCTATTTCCACAATTCTTCCTCGCCCATCAGGAAATCACGGTGTGATGCTGGATGCCGGTGCAAATGCCGATGTGAAACCGGACGTTTTGGTTCAATTTGCCAATATTGGTTCTATATACGCCAATTCTATCATGGGAATTGAAAAACCAAGAGTTGGGTTGCTGAACATTGGCGAAGAAAAAGAAAAAGGAAATATCCTTACTCAAGCTACTTATCCATTATTAGAAGACGACCGGTTCATTGACTTTATAGGAAATGTAGAAGGTCGTGATTTATTTACAGACAAAGCAGATGTAGTGGTTTGCGACGGTTTTACCGGAAATATTGTTTTAAAAGCTTGCGAAGGCATGTTTTATCAATTGATGAAACGTGGCGTTAAGGATGATTATCTTTCACAATTCAATTTTGAAAATTATGGCGGTTCACCTATTTTGGGAGTGAACAAGCCCGTAATTATTGGTCATGGAATCTCTAAGGCCAAAACCTTTGTTAATATGATTAAATTAACTCAGGATGTTATTACATCCAACTTTATTGATAGTATTAAGGCTCAGTTGTAGCCTAATTCTTAATTAAAAAACCTTCTTAATTCTCATTATTTTCATCAGATATAAAAATCTGCCTTTTTTGTTTTTAAACAATTACCTTTGCCGCCTTAATTAGTATTTTATAAATGTCTAAAATTCAGGCTGCAATTACCGCTGTTGGGGGCTATGTTCCCGAAAAAATTCTCTCAAATAAAGACTTGGAAAAAATGGTGGATACCACCGATGAATGGATACAAAGCCGAACCGGTATAAAGGAGAGGCATATTCTTGAGGATGGGAGAGCAACATCTGATATGGCAGTTAAAGCTATAAATGAATTATTAAAAAAACGCGGAATTGGTGCTGAAGAAATTGATATAGTTATTTGTGCTACCATTACGGGCGATTTAATTTTTCCGGCTACAGCCAATATCGTGTGTGATAAAATTGGTGCCAAAAATGCCTGGGGATTTGATTTGGCCGCCGCTTGTTCAGGTTTTTTATTCGGGCTTGAAACAGGTTCAAAGTTCATAGAATCCGGTAAATACAAAAAAGTAATCGTAATAGGTGGCGATAAAATGTCGGCCATTTTAGATTATACAGATAGAAACACGTGCATCATTTTTGGTGATGGAGCCGGTGCTGTTTTATTGGAACCCAACGAAGAAGGATATGGCGTGTGTGATAGTATTTTGCGCACCGATGGTTCAGGGCGTGAGTTTTTGCACCAAAAAGCAGGTGGCTCTTTAAAACCACCAACCATTGAAACTATAAATGCCCGTGAGCATTACGTTTATCAGGAAGGAAAAACCGTTTTTAAGTTTGCTGTAACCAATATGGCTGAAGTAAGCAGAGAAATTGTAGATCGCAATGGCCTAAAACCTGACGATGTAGACTATTTAGTTGCTCACCAAGCCAATAAAAGAATAATTGATGCTACTGCCGACCGATTGGAAATTGGTTCGGATAAAGTTTTAATGAATATTCAACGCTACGGTAATACCACCAACGGTACATTGCCTTTATTGCTTTGGGATTTTGAAAAACAACTGAAAAAAGGCGACAATCTTATTTTATCAACCTTTGGTGGCGGATTTACCTGGGGTGCTATTTACTTAAAATGGGCTTATAATTCTTAATTAATTAGCATTTTCAAAGTTTGAAACTTTGGAAATGTTTCAAATAAATTCTTTTAAAACTGAGGTCCTAAGAAAAATTGGAATAAGAATTTCTTTTGGGATATAGGCTGATTGTTTGGAGCATTATCAAATCGCCATCCACAATCAAGGCCTAACAATCCAAACATAGGCAGGAAGAAACGAACACCAACACCCGCTGTTCTGTAAAGCTTAAATGGGTTATAATCTTTAATTGAATAAAAAGCATTTCCACCTTCTAAAAACGAATGCACATATACCGTAGCTGATGGATTAGTGCTTATTGGATAACGTAATTCTAAGGTGTATTTATTAAAGTTTACCGCACCACTTCCTGTAGTATACTGATCGTATCCTCGTTGTGAAATAACCTCAGAACCATATAGATTCCAACCTACCAAACCGGTTCCACCAAGTTTAAAACGTTCAAAAGGTGAATACCCAACATCTTTATTATAATAATTAAGGAATCCAAATTTAAAGGAAGAAGCTAAAACCAATTTCCCAACTATTTTATGGTACCAAATCGCTTCAACTTTCCATTTATAATACTCCAGCCATTTGTATTTATCCTCAGCCGACAAGGTTTTGTAATCTGCATTTCCTCTTAATAATGAATAAGGGGGTGTAACTTGAGTGGTAAATGTAAATGTAGAACCATCCATTGGAAATATTGGCTGATCGGTACTGTTTCTGCTTATTACATTTTGAAAGTTAATATTATTTGCATTTCCTTCAGTAAATCCTAAACCAGAAGTACCGCCAAAACCAAAATACCCATTATCTTTAAATTTATAATGCTGATAGTTCAGACTGTTACTTACTGTGAAGTAATCATCCGGCCATTTCAAAAATTTACCTAGTGAAATTGTTGCCCCTGTAGTTCTTAGATATTGATAACGGCTATCACTTTTATTAAATCCTCCTACAAATAAATTGGTTTGAACAGAATGGTAAATACTAAAAGTGAACGAATTTGGCCTTTTACCCCCTAACCAAGGCTCACTAAATGAGAAATTATAAGTTCTGTATCCCAAACCATTACTCTGCACTCGCAATGAAACTCGCTGTCCATCACCTGCGGGTAATGGATCCCAAGCACCTTTGGTAAACATTCTTTTGGTCGAAAAATTATTTAAACTTAAACCTACAGTTCCAATAAAACCGCCCATTCCTCCCCATCCTCCTGAAGCCTCAATTTGGTCAGAGGGTTTTTCAACCACTTTATATTCTATATCCACCGTTCCGTTTTGAGGATTTGGTATTGGATTTACCCCCAATTTTTCAGGGTCAAAATAATTAAGTTGTGATAATTCACGAATGGAACGTTGAATATTGGACCTACTGAATTTATCACCCGGAACGGTTCTTACCTGACGTAAAATTACATGGTCACTGGTTTTGTCATTACCTGTTACCATTACTTTGTTAATAGTGGCTTGCTTACCTTCGTATATTCTAACCTCAAGGTCAATAGAATCATTTTCAACATTAATCTCAACCGGATTAATATTAAAAAACAAATACCCATCATCCATATACAAGCTTGAAATATCATATCCTGACGGGTTCATAAATAAACGGCTATCTAATTTTGACTGGTTAAATATTTCACCTTTTTTTAAGCTTAGTACTTTGGCTAGTTCGGCGTTGGTGTACTTTGTATTACCTATAAAGGAAATATCTCTAAAATAGTATTGCTTGCCTTCCTTTACCTTTATCACAATATTTACCAAATTGGGGCTTATCACATAAATCGAATCCTTTTCAATTTGTGCATCGCGATATCCCATACTGGCATATTTTTCTAAAATTTTAGGCTTTTCTTCGTTGTAGGTTTCTTCTATAAACTTGGAGGAAGCAAAAATATTAAGCTTATTTTTCTTGCGTTTCGGCTTTTTCATGGAAGCCAACAGTTTTCTGTCTGTTACCTTTTCATTGCCGTCAATCGTAATATTATAAACTTTTACTCTGGGCCCTTTGCTTACACTTATTCGCATTATTTGCTGACCCGGCTTGGCGGGGTCGGGCTCATTTTTTACGGTAACCAAGGCGTTAAAATAGCCTTTCTTATAAAAATAAGCTTTAATTTTATTTAAGGTTTTGTTGGTAAGGTTTTCGGTAATTACCTGGCCCGATTCGAGGTCCAGCTCTTCTTTTACATTCTTTGTTTCGGCTTTTCTTAAACCTTTTATACTGTATTTCGAAAGGCGGGGCCTTTCGGTTAATTGAATATCCAGATTAATTTTATTTCCGTTTACCCCCGTGCAATAAATTTTAACATCCGAAAACAAACCTTGTTTCCACAATACTTCCACGGCCTTTCTTAATTCTTCACCCGGTACATTTATTTCCTGATCTTTTGATAATCCTGAAATTAAAATCAGGATATTTTTATCCATAAACAGGGTTCCTGTTACGGTAATTTTATCAATGGTATACTTATTTGGGGAAAGATAATTCAGATTGATATAGTCAGAATCATTGCCCTGAGCGAATAGTTTAGCTGAAAAGATAAAAATAGCTGTAGTAATTATTAATATTCTTCTCAAGGTTATTTCAGTTTGTTTTTAGGATGAAATTTGTTCACTGGTTTTTCCAAATCGTCTTTCTCTGCTTTGATAATCTAAAAGAGCTGAATATAAATGCTCTCTTCTAAAATCAGGCCATAATACATCGGTAAAATGAAATTCACTGTAGGCCAGTTCCCAAAGTAAAAAATTACTCAATCTATATTCTCCGCTAGTTCTTATTAATAATTCGGGATGCGGAAATGGCTCGGTTGTTAATGATTTTGATATTAATTCTTCCGTTATATCCTCAATATCTATTTCACCCGATTTTACACTTTGAGCTATTTTTTTTACAGAATTAACTATATCCCATTTTGAACTGTAACTCAACGCCAAAATTAAAGTAGTTCCATTGTTATGCTTTGTGCTGTCAATGGCTTCGTTTAATTCTTCTAAACAATTTTTTGGCAGCTGCGATAAATCACCAATGGCTTGCAACCGCATATTGTTCTTTAATAGAGTTGGTGTTTCCGCCTTAATTGTTTTTACCAATAACGTCATTAGGGCATTCACTTCCGAATGAGGTCTGTTCCAATTTTCGGTGCTAAAGGCATAAAGTGTAAGATAAGAAACTCCCAATTCGGCACAACTTTCACACGCTTCACGTACCGCCTTTACACCATTTTCATGGCCAAACACACGCATCAATCCCTTCTTCTTAGCCCATCTTCCGTTTCCATCCATTATGATGGCAATATGAGAAGGTAATCTGGTCTTGTCTATTTTTTCTAATAATCCCATACAGTAGAGGGTTTATTAGGCCAACAAACTACCGGTGTAAAACGGTATGAAAATGAAAACATGGTAAACACATACCAATCTTGTAATCCCGGGTCACCGCGCATATCTCCTATGGTGCTCAATGGGTCTGTAACGCCATCTATTTCGGCTGACCTATCAGAAAGAGAAGCACTCAGTGTACCATATTTTTTAGTATGCTCCGGCAAATCGGGATAGGTTTTGCTAACATCATCCAAATAATCAGTAAATGTTTTGCGGTATACAAATTCAAAACCTAAAGTAAGATTATTATTAACCGTCCATTTTAATCCCATACCAAATGGCACTGAAATTTGGTTCAGTTTGTATAACTCTTTAGTCGTTTGACCTTCTGTATGGAGATTGCGAAGTTCAAACCAATCGCCATTGTATTTTGCTTTCGGATTAAAATGAAACAGACCAACTCCAAATTGAACATAGGGTGTAAAACTTTCGGTACGAACCTGAACTCCAAAAGGTTTAAAATTATATTCCATCATGGCAGCCACCTCGGTTATGTTTGATTTAAAGCTAAGGTTGCGGTATTTATTTTCTTTAAAATTTGCATCGCTGCCGCTTATGGTTCCAACCTGTATACTTGGTTTTATCGAAAAGTACTTTCCCAAATTATATCTGAAAAAAGCCCCTCCGGCTAAATGACTTTCTTTTAACACTATTTCACGGGCTAAATCGCCATTGTAATTTGATGCACCTAACATTCCTCCTATTTCCCACTTTTGTGAGAATGATGAATTAGCTGCAAGAAATACGGCTAAAAAAGATGTTAATTTAATAATGCTTTTAGGCATATTGTATTGTAATACGGTATTGAGCAAGGATAGTTACACCTTGGCAGCAAGGGCTGCAAAAGTATTAAAAAAACCACGGTTTGAAAAGGGGTATTTTAGAACTGAAAACACTTAACCTTATTGGTAACCAAACGATAGGTAAGGCTTAACCCAAAAATAGAATACCAATCTTTATTTTTCGGATTTCCTCTTAGTGTTCCTGTTTCGTGCAATACAGTTGCAGGGTCAGCCATGGCTGAAGCTATAGGACCATACTGGCTTTCAATATAAAAAGGTTCTGCATATTTTCCGCTTACATCATCCAGATGGTCGGTAAAGGTTTTTCGAACTGTATATTCTAATGCCACCATCCAGTGTTTGTTCATGTAGCATTTTACGCCCAATCCCATTGGTATAGCCAATTGAGTAAGGCTGTAACGCTTTAAATCGTTGTATTCAGCGGTTTGCTGTCCTTCGGTACTTAAGGCTTGTAAATTTACCCACTCCTCATTCCTGTTTGCCAGGTTTTCATAACCATTTACTCCGGTGTTGTGAGGACTGTTAGCGTCATAAAAAAACTGGGCTTGCGGATTAAATTTAAATACCGACAAACCTGTGGTAAAATAGGGAACAAACCCTCTTTGTTTTCCTCTGTCTAACAAACGAAGGTTAACATCTACCCCGCCTGAAAAATCCCAAAGAATGCTTTTGAAATGCAAATTGCGCAAACGGTTTTCTTCAATATCCGAATACCACTCATCATATCCGCTAATGGTGCCTCGGGTAGCGCTTAATTTAAAGGTTAACCGTTGACCAACATTGTATCGCGTAAGCAATCCGGCGGCAAAATGGGTACCTTGAGGTTCAAAAAATTTAAAATTTGTGAGTTCACCTGTATAATTGCTTCCACCTACCATAATACCCAGGTCGAGCGAACTTTCCCGCATCCAGCGTTGGGCTTTAAGGCTAGAGGTTGCTAAAATTAGTGTTGCTATAAATACTACCTTGCGGATAATCATTTTATTGTTGTTTTTAAAAAGGAGATGCAATTAACGGCTTTTTTAGATAAAAAACGCAATATTGGAGTTTTTATTTTGAATATGTTGCTAATAGTTTTTGAGAAATTGGTCATTATTATCTTTCGGCTTTGACACTAACAAAATTTTATAAAATTTCTATTTCTGTTTTGAAAGGTTTTCAGGTTTTTGACTATTGTATGTTTAAATAATTATATTTGGCACACCTATCCAAGCAAGTTTTTTATTTTATGGCCAACAAAAAAGCAAATAAACAAAACCACGTTAAAACCACAATATCAGCTGCAGATCCTAACAATGCTAAAGCCTCATCATTCGATTATTGTAAAATAGCTTTAGGCTTAATAGTATTATTGGTGGCATTTATTCGTTACAAATTGCTTGCCGTTCCTTTTGAAAGAGATGAAGGTGAGTATGCCTATATTGGCAATCTTTTTCTTCAAGGTGGCATACCATATCTTGATGCTTATAATATGAAGCTGCCAGGAACTTATGGTATGTATTCCATTATTATAGCTTTGTTTGGAAGTTCGCCTACCTCCATTCATTTTGGATTAATGGTTGTAAATATTGTCACCATTATTTTATTATATTTAACTCTTAAAAGATTATTCAACCCAATGATTGCATTGGTTTCAGCTACAGTATATAGTTTGTTGTCGATTAGTTTAGCCTTTTATGGTTTTGCTGCACATGCCACTCATTTTATCAATTTGTTTGCCATGCTTGGGCTTTACTTTTACTCCATATTTTATGAAAATAAAAAATGGCATTACGCTGGTTTAATAGGTTTAATGTTTGGTTTGGCATTACTTATGAAACAACAGGCAGCCTTATTAATAGTGATGGCAGGTGTTATGATTATTGCAACAGAAATTTTAACCAAACACATTAATTGGAAAAAACTGTTTAAAAATATCTTTGCTTATTCAATTGGGGCTATTATTCCATACATAATTGTGCTTTTGATAATGATTAAAACCGGAGCCTTTGCCAAGTTTTGGTTTTGGACGGTAGAATATGCTAGAAGTTACACTTTAATAAACATGAAACCGGAAAAGATAAAATTAAATTTCCATTCCGTTTTCGATGGTATGTTTGCTGAATATCCCATCATTTGGTTGTTGGCTTTTGCAGGCATTGTTTTAGTTTGGCTAGGAAAGCAAACTCTTTTTCAAAAAGTGTTTATTTTATCTCTTTATTTATTTTGCTTTGCCGCTGTTTGTCCCGGGTTCTTTTTTCGCCAACATTATTTCATTTTAGCGTTGCCGGCAGTCGGCTTGCTTTATGCCATTTCTATTGAATATCTTATTGAATTTATTTCCAAAGGAAAGAATAACACATTTTTTAAAGTTTTACCTTTTGCCAGTGTGTTATTAATGGGATTAATTGCCATGGGCAAAGACAAAAAATATTATTTTTCTACCAATGTTGACGAGGTAAATAAAAGGGCTTATGGTTATAATCCTTTTGTGGAAGCCGCAGAAATTGGAAAGTTTATTGCCAATAATTGCAATGAGGATGATAAGGTAGCCATCTTAGGTTCAGAACCGGAAATATTGGTTTATGCCAACCGTAAATCCGCTACAGGTTATCTTTATGTTTATCCATTAGTGGAGCCTCAAAAGTATAATTTGATTATGCAGAATGAAATGATTTCGGAAATTGAAAAGGCTAAACCCAAAATTATTGTGTTTTGTAGTGTAATGCCTTCCTGGCTTACAATGAAAGGAACTCCTACTGTTATTTTTGATTGGATTAACAAATATCTTCCCGAAAATTATGATTTAGTGGGGATGGTGGATATACCAAAAACTGCTGAACGGTCTCAATTTTATTGGGGTTCTGAAGCCACTTTTAAGCATAAAAATGAAAATTATATTTATGTTCTAAAAAGGAAAGCTACCAAGCTATCAAGTTCAAATTGAAATTATTTTTAAGATTTTTAAACACCTTAACTCGAGTCTTTAAAATCGATAAAAAATTTATGAAGAGCCTAATATCATAAATTCTCTTTCAATACAATTTGGGTTTTCTAAAAAAGAAATGACTTAATAGTTATTCCTCCTTAACAGCTTTTTTAAGTTGAAAACTCAATATTGAGGTTTTTATTCTGAGTACAGTTGATAAAGTTTTTAAAGGTGGCGTTTAATCTTCCCCATTCGTTAATAGTTTCTTTGGCTTTTATAATCCTTTTTTAAATTACGTCCTGTAAAAATTAATGCTTAAAACTTCACTACCAAAAATCAAAGATTTTTAAAATAGGAGGAAACGAATAAAACCAAAAAACTTCCTCCTATATTCGCATCTAATGATATAGGAGGAAGTTTTTTAGAAAAAGGGTTTCCGCTATAACTGAGCTGGGTGCAATATTTAACAGCAAGACAGATTACAACGAACCGACAGACATGAAAGCTGAACTTGTCAAGAACGGGATTCCAGACAGCTTGATCTATTTGGATTATGCGGGATTTATAACTTTGGACGCAGTTATGAGAGCCAGAGACATTTTTGGACAAAATTCATTCATCGTCATTTCTCAGAAATTCCATAACGAAAGAGCAGTATATTTAGCAAGAAAGTTTGGAATAGACGCTTTCGGATACAATGCGAAAGAAGTTCAAGCATACAAGGGATTCAAGACACAGCATTTATGGCTTTTTATTGTTTTTGTTAACTGAGTAGTTTAAACTAAAAAAGATAAAATGAAGCTGAATAAAATTATATCCATTCGTTCCGTTTGCTCCCCCTTCAAGCAGTCTATAGCCAATGTTTGCTTGTAGGATTTTAGAGAAACTGTATCTTCCGGATAAGGAAAGATCAATTGCTCTGCCTTTACTTGCAGCTATGCCTTCTCCAAAGAAATTAATACCCATGTTTTGAGATATATCCCAATCGGCTGATAGGTTGATAAGAGGAACGAAACCAATACTAAAATTTTCACTTAAAAGCGCTCTATTCTTCAACGAGACTCCTGCGTCTCTAATTTTTGCAGACAAACCAAGACCAAATATAAAATTGTCTTTACTTATAATTCTTCGATTATAAGTAAAGCGATAAGAATTAAACTTGTAAACAGTTTCTATAGGTAAGTTGGCTTTAAAGTTTTTTCCATCAAATAGTATATCCTTTTCTATTGTTCCGGTTTCTACAATTTTTAAGGGAGCATAAAGAAATGAAAAAAGATTTTTTTCATTTAATAAATAACCAGCACGCAACCTTAAAAATGGACTTACTGGAGTATTAAAATCATTTTTCAGAGAAATTAACGTTCCATTATTGCCGTTGCGAATATCATTAATACCTGTAAAGAATCCTCCTAATTCAAGATTAACGAAAGGCTGAGCATTTGAATACAAATTGGAATTCAAACAAATAAAAAGAATCCAAAATCTAGACTGGAAACCAAGTTTAGAAATCAAGGGATGCATATTAAATTCATATTATTTTTAAAGCGTGTTATTTATTATTTTAAAATGGTTTTCAGGTAACTTTGGTGCGGCTTCAGGAAGCACAAAACTAACAAACGATAGCAAAGGTATTAGGAAGTACACACTTTTCAAACCCCCAAACCAGTATTATAATTACCTGCTGTTATCAAGCGCCAATCATCACCATTAGGAGGTTCATGCTTTTATGGATTTATTGTATGTCGTCAAACCAAAGTGGACTTTTTGTTAAGCATAAAAAAAACCCGAATCAGCCATTACAGCTGATCCGGGTTTGCAGTTAGGAATTAGAATTTAAAGTTTTATAAACTTATGAAAAGAGTGCTTTTCGCCAGTATGCCATTTAACACTATAAACCCCCGGAGCAAATGAACTAACGTCTATTGAAACCTCTTTCTCACAAACACCGTTGGTTATTATTCTGCCGTTAACATCGTATATGACATAATTAGCGGCACTACCTGTGAAATTGCCAAGATTTAAATGGTCTTGCACCGGATTTGGGTAAATCTGGTAAGATTGAGTTGGAATCGATGGACTTGATCCTGCGATATGCGCCCTAACAAGTTTAATTGTAAAAGAATTAGTAGCGTTAATGGAATCATTTTTATTTGCAGAAACGGCTCTTACAATCCAATTTAATTGAATTGAATCTCCTCTGTTTACACCAAACTTGCCAATCAATGAACTTATATCGCCAGAAGTAAGAATAAGTTTTGTAGCTGTTCCGGCATTATCGGATGGAATTACCACCTGTGGAGCGTTAAAGTTGCCTCCCGGTATGTGTGCAAGCCATTTGTACTGAACGGCATTAACAGATGGTTCCCAAGTGATTTCTACCGGGGTTACATCATTATCCTTTACTACCACTCTGGTATTGGTAACCGGAGCTAAAAGATTGAATGGACCAACTTGTGGTCGTATATCCGACTTAAGGGTTCCCTGAAGCTGATACCCGCTGGTACATCCACTTGAAGGACTGCTACAAAATTGGATTAATATACCTTCAAATGTAAATAGTCCTGCAGGTATAGTTAATCCCTGGCCGTCATCTATTTCAGTATCTGGGCCGGATATTACTCTTAATACTGTTGTGTCGCCTTTTAAATTTCCATCCCAAACATTATAATTGGTACTGGCGGTAAAATTGCCTGTACCGGTTATTTTTAAATTCTGAATCTTTACTAATTCGCTTTCATAGTTTTCAGGGTTTGCAAGAAGTTGTTTAATAGTAAGGTTTTGAACAGGAGGTAGTTTACGTTTAGAGGCAACTTTAATGACTCTGTTTAATGAATTATAAGCTCCATTTGTAAATTGTATTTGAACGTAATTGTTAAAATTATTCCTTGGGCCTAAAATTTCAACACTATCACCTACGTTAAGTTTTCCGGCCGAAATTGAATCAACCATAGCACCGGTTGATTGGCGAACAGCAATAGCACCTGTCGAGTCTTGGATATAAATAAATCTACCCCAAGCACGTGTAATAATTCCGCGGGTTCTTACAAATCCTGCTGCAGCAGTAGCGCGGGCTTCGGCTATGGTTAATAATTTATTGGTTTCAGGGAATATGTAATCAGGACGAGCATTCAATAATTGAATGCGCTTGTCTCCCAATATAGTGGTATCCCTTACATTGTATGATGCGGCTGAAGTATTATGTTTTGCAAGCATGTATTCAGCAAAAGCATCCTGTTCGCTACCCGGTACAGAAAATATTGAGGTACCCGGAGTTTTGAATGCGGTATCTAAATCAACACGACTTTTAATATTTGAAGGAAACGGGTAACCATCGCCACCAAACGGTGATCCTGCACCTGATGGGTTTGCAAGGAAATTTAAGGTAACAATTTTATATATTCGAGAGGTATCGCCTACATATAAACCATTGCGAAGGATCGTATCTTTAGTATTTCCTAATGTGTCGATTATTACCAATGAAAGCAGTTTCTTTCCTATTTTTTTAGTTGAATCATAACTAAATGCCACACCACCTACTTGTGGGAATTGGCCGGGCGTTACACCCGGGCGGGTAGCTGCAACCCCATGTTCGATTAAACGACGTAAACCGGCTGCATTAGCGCTTACAATTACCAAACGGTTGTTAAAACGCAGTGAATTTTCTACATCTAGTTGTGAAATATCTCCTTTTTGTTTACCAGCGCTTGCATTGGCTTGGGTAGGCTCTAAAATCGCATTTGAACCTACAGAGTTAACATAGCCAATTGCTGATCTAATTCCACCACCATTTTTGATAGAAACCTTTACCTGAGCATCGTATTTTTTAGCATACCAAAGATTTGCATCGGATGATAAGTTACCCAAATTAGACTCTTCTGTTCTTACCTGATTTCTTCTACCTTCTAAAAATACTTTTGATTTTCCAATGATATTACCATCTTTTGAAACAATAATACTATTTACTACATTACATATTTGACGTACAAGTGCACCGCGCGTTCCAGTTGCAAATGCCGCATTGTAGCTACCCCAAAGTGAAGTTACCATTGAGGTATCGCTAACATACACACCATTTACTGTTGAATCGAGTAATTGCGGGAGTAAAATACCCTTTTGATCAAAATCACAAACAAAGCGTCCAACATATTTCCACTCACTGGTATTATTTAAAATTACCATTGGTTCTCCCGTGGCGCTTTTGGTGTGAATAGGGTATTTTTCTGTAGGTTTATGACCGGTGGTCATTCTATCATTGCCATCGGCAGTAAAAGCATGGTTTCCTCCAGAAATAATGATATCTACATTTTTCAAAAGTGGAGCTAACGTTTTTTCGTTTACTATTTGTTGAAGATGTGCAAGTAAGATTATTTTGTTAACGCCTTCTTTGGCTATTAATGAATCAACAACCGGCTGAATAATAGCCGCTAATGCTGGCATATCGTCAACTTGTGGTCCTTTAATTGAAGTGAAACCGGGTGATGATATTTTAGCCAACACCTGCGTAGTAGCGCCAACAAACCCAATTTTTTGACCATTACGTTCAATAATTATTGATGGTGCAATACCTTTTTTCTGATTGTTGGAGGTAATACCTGGTAGGGTTCTGAAGGCAGTATCTCTGAGAATTTGAGAAGTATATAAATAGCTAAGATTCGCATCTTTACTAAAATCAAGATTACAACTTACATAAGGAAACTGTGCTCCCAACCAACGCTTGTCAGCACCAT
The DNA here is from genome assembly GCA_945897885.1 of Chitinophaga pinensis. GTDB lineage: Bacteria > Bacteroidota > Bacteroidia > NS11-12g > UBA9320 > JABWCE01. Next base: position 5,919 of record CAMDGU010000008.1, on the reverse strand, counting down.
TACTTCTAATATCAACCCCAATCTGACCATTCAAATCGCTTGTACCAAGATCAAATTCGTGATTACCTAAGGCAGAGGCATTAAAACCAAGAATATTCATAATAGCAATATCTGCTCTGCCTATGGCTGGTCTTACAGCTTGCGTACCACTAAAGTAGGATGAAGCTGTGCTGCGTAAAACTGTTTGTAAGGCCGGATCTTCGCCGGCTGATAAAAATGGGCCTGGAAGTGTATTGTCGCCGGAGGATAATTTAAGGGTATTTACGTGAGTGTCTTCCAATTTATCCATAATAGCAGCATAATTTGGTGCATCTATTACTGCCGGAACACTGCTCTCCATATCGGATGAATGAAGGATTTGCATTTGGAAATGACTTCTGGAATTTAATTGAATAATGGCTACAGTGCCGCTAATCTCATTTGAAACCAATAACAGATCCTTGCCATTTGGACTTTCGGCACCCGGCACAAAAACCAAACCTTCAGGACCAAGGTCACCAACGGTGTTAACATTAGCAACGCTTGGAGTAATGGTGAAATTACGTGTATTAATGTAGTTTACGAAATAGGGTTGGCGTGGGTTTGTAATGTTGTAAATCATTATACCGCCAATTCTTTCAAGTCCTACAAAAGCATAAGTTGAATCTAATATTTTCCCGATGGTGATGGCTTCCGGCTCTGGTCCTTTATCATCGCTGCGGTTATCCAATGTATTATTTGTATGGCTTGCATTAAAGTTGTTTGGATATAATTTGGACAAACGTTGTTCAAACTCTTCACCACTATCCCATGTTAGCTTGCGGGAAGTTGCGTTCCAAACTGTGAACGAACGTGCTCCAAAACAAAAAACAGAATCAAATTTTCCATCGTTGTTAAAGTCACCGTATTTATTGCTTACAGTTAAACGACCCATGGCAGTATTGGCTTTCATTGCTGAAACTACTGAGGCTCCGCCAAATTTTGCAGTATCTACAACATAGCTGCTACTTCCAAATCTAACTTCTTCAGAGTTGGCAGTTCCCCAGTCGGCTCTAACATCACCCTCATTAGCAGTAAGTAAATAGGTGGTGTCACCAAATTTATAAGCAGAAATGGCATCCGGCTCATACATTCCAAATACAGGGTAATTGGCTATATTGATTGTGGCACCGTTGTCGCTTGCATCAAGTGCATTGCCGGTAAGCTTGTGGTTTTTGTAACCCAAAGGAATTAATCTTGTTACGGTGGCAGTAGCAATATCTATTTCAGCGATACAGTTATTTTCCTGACAAGTTGCCCAAGCAGTTTTTGAATCGGCAGAGATTGCGATATATTCAGGTTCAAGATCCTCGGCAACTGTAGACAACCTTAAAAATGAACCTGCAGATTGAACTCTGCCTGTAATCTTTATTTTTTTATCAATTGATGTTCCGTTAAATGAAGTAAATCCTGCTGTTTTTACGTTTGATGCATTTAAACCTGAAACACCGGAGCTGATATCAATTATACTTACTGAGCCCTCAGGGTCAATGGTGTAACCTACATTTGGTTCGCCTTCATTGGCAACCAAAACGCGTTTGCCATCGGGTGAAAAGGTTATCATATCGGGATTGGCTCCTACATCTACTTGGCTGATGTAGGCTAGGGTGGAGGCATTGAAAAATACGGCTTTGCCTTTTTCTGTTTTACCTAATGAATCAATAATTGCAGTAACCACAATACCGTTTTTACAAGCAACAGAAGTAATGTCTATGCCATAAGGTTTAAGGGAGATTTTCTGAAGTAATTTAGGGCTGCCGGGCTGACTAATGTCAACTACAGCTAAACTGGTGTCGTATGCCGAGGTAACAAACATACGTTTAGAGGTGGGATCATAGGCGGAAATCTCTGATGATGCATTGTCGTATACTCCGGTGGTATATCGACCAATTAATTGAGGATTGATCTGAGCCTTGAGTGCTAAAGCAAACAATGCACTTAATGTAAATGTAACTAGTGCTTTAGGGAGTAATTTCTTTTTCATTGTACTAAAATTTTATTTTTGCAAATAACTAATTGCAAGGTCAAGCATTTATTAATCTTAGTTTATGGTTGTATTATCAAATTTTAAAAATTAGAATAAAAAATGGGAAAAACGCAAGTAAGGTAAAGTGAAATGTTATTCAAACACAGCGAAAATTGCGCCGTCAAATTAGATAAAGCCCAAAAAACGTTGCCTGTTAAGTTGTTGAACTTTTGGCCGAGAAAAATTGGTGACTGATAACGGCAGTTCGACTAGAAACCAGAGAAGGCTTGCAAGTGTCTTACCCTGTAATAGGTTTACACAAAAGTAAACTAAAATGGAAAGAAAACCGATTCAAAAAAAGGTAGGCATTATACCTTTGAGGAGCAACATTTACTTCCTGGCTTTGCCACAATTGAATGGGTTTGAGAAGGGAAGTTGGACGCGGCAGCTTTTATTCCTTCCGCCGAGATTACTTGGCCAGAGGCCGGCTATAAAATCACACGCCGGAGGCGGTGCCGTTAGCATTACACAAGCGAGAGCTTGGGAAGACGTGCCGTTTGAATTAATTATAAATTAGTGCCTGTAAATGAACTTGCCTTCTTTATAATCTTCTTGTTATTATCCAATAATACAAATGTAGGGGTTCCATATACATAATAATCTTTCACTGCTTTACCATTCCACTTTTTCAAATCGGTATGATGCATCATATTAGGCAACTCTTGGATTGCTTTTTCATACGCTGCTTTGTCATCGTCTAAGCTAATGGCTACTACTTTAGTAGCTAGATGCTCTTTTGCCCAGGTATTTACTTTGGGGATTTCTTGCATACAATGCGGGCACCAACTTGCCCAAAACACCACCAAAATTTGCGTTGCTTCTACTTCATACAGACTTTTAACTCTATGCCGGGTACTATCAAAGGCTATATTAGGCGCTAGCATTCCTTCTTTCATTGCTGCATAACCCTCCATCCGTTTGTCAAATGCTGCCTTTTCACTATCATCTTGGCATTGGGCAGCTAGTTCTTGAAAGTTTTGATCGAGGTATTGCAGTAATTCTTCGTTGCCTATTTCTTTAAACCCTAGCTGCATATATTGTAAGGCAAATTTTTGGGTTTTCTCATTACCGCTAAAGTTTTGCATGATGGTATTTACACATTTTTTTAAACCTTGGTTCATCTCCTCTTCACTAAATTGCATCTCCGGATTCAGGTAGTATTTTAAATATTCTAAAATAAGTTCTGTGTATAATGGTGTATTAATAAGTTGAGGATTTGTAGTATTTATGTTATCCCAAAAATGTTGGTGTTTTTCATAGTTTTGGATACGCCAATCATCCTTAGGGTTGGTGAAATAGTAGGACATGTTTTGTACCATGAACGCTGCCCAAGTAGCAGAATTATTTTTTAAAAAGATGCTCTTTTGGGTGGTATAATTTTCTTTTTCTTTTTGTAAGGCTTTGGATGCTTGCGATATGATTTTATCGGTGCCACTGGGGTACAAGGCTAAAAATTGATTCAATACTTCAATTTTCTGAATTTGTAATTTACTTTGATTTTGGTAGTTATACCATAGTTGATTTTCTTTAGACTGACTAAATTCTGGTACTTTATTTTCACTTAATACATCAACAGAAAAAGCGATTGTTTTCTCCTTACCATCGAGTATAATATCTATATAATCATTGGTAGTTTGGCTGTATTGAAACCTATATATGCCAGGCTCAATATCCCCTGGAGCGCTTAGGCTAAATTTTTCCTCTTGAATAGGAACTGCGGCAATAGGAAAACTACCCACCCCAAATTTACTCACCACTACTTTAGCAAAGCGGTTATTGTGCAAAAATTGACCACTAATGCGAATGCTGTCTTGAGCTGTGCAGTAAAAAGTTAAAAGTATAAAGTATAACGTTATGGTAATGATTTTTTGTATCCCACTCAAACTTAAAACAGATTTGTGTGTTCCTTTACCTATTTGTTGCATCTTAAAATTTTTGCTACGCAAAAACCAAGCACCTTCATTGTGAACTTTGTAAAAAAAGCCCTCCTTAAAAGCCAAGGCTTTAAAGTGATTTTTACTTTGTAAGGTAATTTTATCTTGCAAGGTCATGTTTAAAAAAAATTAAACCAGACCACCTTTGGCGGTCTGGTTTGCCTAAATAAATCAAATATCAATCCCGATAGCTATCTGGTCTAATCCTTAAGGCAACGGACAGAATTGCCCCAGGCCTTAGGGTCGTTATAGCGGTACACGCTCGCAGAAAAGTAACTCAAGTTGCGATTGCGGGCATTGGTAGGGCCAACCTCTGACGAAGACCACCAGCCGCAGTCGTACCCACGACCGTAGAAATTGCCACCGGTTGTTGGGTCGCGCCAGCCTGTAAGCAGGGCAGTGAAACCGGAGGTGTTGGTGCCTGTGCCATAGTTAGTTAACGTAGAAAGTTTAGAGGACTCACCGGTAGTAGTTCGCCAAGCACCATTTGAAGTTTGCTGCGCAATACTCATCCCTTGCCCGTGCTCTAGGTACATCCACTCGCAATCACTTGGTATATGAAAACCAGTGGGGCAAACTCCCTGTGCGCGCTCTGTAGTACTATTATTCATAGCAGCACTCCATTGGTATAATAAACCTTCGCCAGTTGCTGGCACTGTTGTAGCCCAACCTGAAGCACCAGAAGTTGTCGTGGTGTTATAGTAACCCCAATATCCACTATCGGGTTTATTGGTATTAGTCCATACATTGCGTCCAGTGTTAGGTGCATCTGATATTGGGGCTGTAGAAACTTCCTTTAAGTTGGTCTTCATCCAGCATTGCCCGTTGATATTTACTAAATCATACACAGTGCTGCTCGCTCCTGTAACCGTTGTTAAACCACCGCACCCTTGCGCAGAAATTACTTTAGCAGTACAAGTTGTATTGCTACTAAAAACCTCGCTACCATTAGAATATGCGGTATAGGTAGAACCTAGCCGAGATGCTATGCTTCTAAAGTCAAAGTTTGCAGTACCGCCACTGCTGCTAGTAGCATAGGTAAACTGTGCCAGTAACCAACCTAAATAATCGTTACCAATACCCGTTTGTATGTCTAATTTTTTAGCATTCAAGGTGCCCCCAACCGCTTGTAAAGTAGCGTTAATAGTACCACTACCCACAGCCAACGAAGCTGCACCATAAGAGAAAGTAACATCTCTTGCAATACCATCTTGTGTATAGGAAGCTGGTACATTGATGGTTTGGCTAAATGCCGGTAAACTTACCGTAGCCGTTACCACTGTATAAGGAATTTTAAGCGTTACCCCTGCAGTAGTTAAACTACCTTGAACATTAAGCGTAAAAGATTCGTTGGTGCCGTTCGCTGCTTGTGCTGTAGCTAAACTTGCCGCCACCGTTGGCGCCGTATAAGGCAAATAATCTTGGTCGTAAACAGACGCTAAAAAATAAGGACCAATGGCAGACAGTGTGATGTTACCCGGTACGGGAGAAATGCCTTTCATACATTTCCAAATGGGTGTACCGCTGGTACCGATATTGGTTTGTAAACAATTTAGCGTGGTATTAAAAATGGTTAAACCTTTGGCAGGGCTGCTTATAGCATCACGCTGTGCGGTGGTCATGCGCGGAAATAGCATTCCTTGGGTGGTACTTACTACATCTAAGGCCGCATTGGCATTGGGGCTATTGGTACCTATGCCCACTTGCGCCATACTCACTAGCGAGCATGACATAAGCAAAATGAGTGTCGTTATTTTATTTCTCATGTTATTAAACTCTAAACTTTCTACTGTATCAATTCGTTAATGCAAGCGTAATCCAACTCGTACCATTGTATAACTTTACGATATCAGAGGTGGTATTGTAATAGATCATCCCTGCTACGCCCGTTGGGTCTGAAGAAGATCTGGGCAACAACACCCCTTTTGTGGTAGAGGATAT
>CAMDGU010000007.1 GCA_945897885.1 Chitinophaga pinensis | reverse complement strand
TAATCAATGCTAGGTTTTACATAAACAGCTTTTCTACCTGAACCTGAATTATCGCTATTTCCGCAGGCCGCCAGCAGAATGAAGATGAAAACAATAAAAAAACACTTGAACCTCATGATGTTGTATGGTGTAAGCTCCCCTTTTTAGTACATTCCAAAAGTAGAATATTTCATTCATCTTTTTTCTATTTTGATTTTGAACGCTTGTAACCTGATTTTGGTCTAAGTTTATAAGGGGAGAAAAACTTTTAACATATAGATTTGTATAATTAATCAAAATACGCACTTGATTTCTTTCTGCAATACTTCTCGTAACAACCTTACAATTACTGAACATAACAGAATTGATGATGTGAAAGATATTTGGAATATAATATTACCGCCTCATCATTCTTTGTTGAGTGAAAATTTAAAAGTTCTCGAAAATTCGCAGCCTGAAAGTATGGTTTTTAAATACCTGTTGGTGCATAAGAATAATGCATTGGTTGGGGTTTTATACTTGCAACATTTAAAAATAACCACCAACCATTTTGATGGCACTATAATAGATAAGCCGGGATTAGGGTGGCTTAAGAAATGTGTAAACTCACAGTTTAGCGATATCTTAGTTTGTGGTAACTTATTCAGAATACATTTTCCGGGGTATTATTTCAAAAACCCTAAAGATGACAAACTGGTTTTTGAAATTTTGACTGATTATCTTAAATCATCCAAGGATAACAAACGATTCTGTGGTATAGTGTTGAAGGATAGTCCACATCTGTTTTCGGTTACCGAAAAATTCAAACCCTACCATGATGATGTTACTATGGAAATTGAACTTAAAAACAAATGGACAACCTTAGAAGATTATAAAAATAGCTTAAGTAAAAAGTACAAACAGCGGTTTATTAAAATAAGGAAGGCCAAAGAGTTATTGGTTTTAAAGGAGTTTTCGACGAAGGAAATTTTAGATAATGCCTCAAAAATTGAAGAGTTATATTTGAATGTAGCCCTTAAGCAATCATTGCGAATAGGATTTGTAAATGCAAACTATTTCATTGAAATGAAAAGAAGACATGGGGATGCATTTATTTTTAAAGCATATTATTTTAAAAAACAGTTTGTGGCTTTTAGTACCAATATTGCCTACGAAAATAGCACCAGAGAAATTCATTTTATAGGGCTGGATTACGCCTATAATGAATCACATTGTTTGTATTTCAATATTTTGTTTGATGGCTTGGAAATGGCCATTGCTTCAAATGCAACCAAATTGGAATTGGGAAGAACTGCAAGAGTTGCAAAAGCTTCCTTAGGGGCATTGCCGCTGGAAGTTCATAATTATATTTTTCTTCGAAAAGGTTTACCATCACTTGCTTTTTCTTTTTTTAATAATTGGTTTATTAAAAATATAGGAGAAGAATGGCAAAATAGAAACCCTTTTAAGTAGCTGTCTAATTCCATTGGCAGATTGTGGAAACAGAATGGGTATTTTTTTTCTAAAAGAGCTATTTTTGAATGGATGAAAAAAATGTTAAGCAATAAGTATATTATTACTCTTATGATATTTGGGGTATGGATGATTTTTTTTGATCAGAATAGTTTTGTAGCTCAACGTAAATTTACCAAGGAATTAAATCAATTAGAGGCTCGTAAAAAAGCCTATGCCCATCAAAATGAGTTGCTTAAAGTTCAAAGTGATAATCTATTAGAGAGTTTTGATAATCTGGAAAAACTAGCTCGCGAAAAATACCTTATGAAACGCGATGATGAGGATTTGTATTTGGTGGAGGTTGAAAATTAATTGCTTCTGAAATTAGCCCAAAGTTTTCTCTTTTTTAAATACGTCAAGTCCTTATCAAATTTATATGCTTCTTGTTCAAATGAAATTTTGAGGTAGGCTTGTTCATAATTTTTCTTGGATAACCTGTATAAAATAAACTCAGAAAAATACAGCAGATAAAAAGGTAAGACTAATAATTCTTTCTGTTGAGCCAAATGTATTTTTTCATGATTCATAATAATAGAATCGTAAATCAAGATTTTTTCCTTAACAAAAATAAATGGCCAAAAAGCCATAGCTCTAAATTCCTTGCCAGGCAATAATTTAAATAATAAAGGAAATACTATTGTCATTTAAAAGAGTTAACCGACAATCTCTAAATGGGTATATTGATTAACGGTAAACTACTGAATTAACAGCATCCATTATGCGTTTTACATTTGGCAAAAAAGCTTCTACCAAGGTTGGTGCATAAGGTAAAGGTGTATCGCGAGTAGTTACTCGAGTAATGGGCGCATCCAAATAATCAAACGCATATTTTTGCATCCAATAAGCTATTTCGCTTGATATACTTGCTAGTGGCCAAGCTTCTTCTACCACTACCATTCGGTTAGTTTTCTTTACTGAATTCAAAAGTGTGGTGTAATCAAGAGGTCTCACGGTTCTTAGGTCAATAACTTCAACATTAATACCATTTTTTTCAAGTTCAACAACAGCCTGTTCTACCACACGCATCATTTTGCCAAACGAAACAATTGTAACATCCGTTCCTACTTTCGTAATATTTGCTTTACCGATTGGAATTAAATATTCGCCTTCAGGTACTTCACCTTTCAGTCCATACATTTGTTCCGATTCCATAAAAATAACCGGGTCATTATCACGAATGGATGATTTTAATAAACCTTTTGCATCAGCCGGGTTGCTTGGAATTACAACCTTTAATCCAGGGCAGTTAGCAAACCAGTTTTCAAAATTTTGAGAATGCTGAGCACCTAATTGCCCGGCACTTCCCGTTGGCCCTCTAAATACCATAGGAATACCAAAATTTCCACCGCTCATTGAAAGCATTTTTGCAGCGGCATTTATTACCTGATCAATAGCAACCAATGAAAAGTTAAATGTCATAAATTCGACAATTGGTCTTAGGCCATTCATAGCGGCACCAACCGCAATGCCTGCAAAACCAAGCTCGGCAATTGGTGTATCAACCACGCGTTTTGCCCCAAATTCATCAAGCATTCCTTGACTTACCTTATAGGCGCCATTATATTCAGCTACTTCTTCGCCTATTAAAAGAATATTGTGGTCAAGCCTCATTTCTTCTTCCATGGCTTCTCTTAGTGCTTCACGAAATTGCAGTGTTTTCATCTGTTTTATTAAAAGGTGTGCAAAAATAGGTTTTAGATGTTAGAATTTAAACCTGAATAAAACAAAAACAAGTCAGTATCGCACCGCTACAACCTTCTACCCTTGCTGCATTCCTGCCCTGGGGGATTAAAAGGGAGCTGGTCGTACTGACTTGCGCTGCAAAGCTAATATTTTTAGCAGAAAGTTTTAAAAGTTTTTGAAAGTTTTTATACCGTAATAAAATTATGCATTGCTAAAGTGTTGTATCAAAAAATCTAAATTTGCGGTCAATGTACGACCTGGAGTTTAATAAAAATGAAGACAGCATGAAGCTGCTTTGGAATCAAATAAGAAAAAAGGGCGAGAAGATTGAAAGTGGGGGAGGCAACGTGGCCGCAGAAAAGCACAAAGAAAAAGGGAAAATGCTGGCGAGGGAGCGAATCGAGTTTCTTAAAGATAAAGATGCCCCATTTTATGAAATTGGTTTATTTGTTGGCGATGGAATGTATGAAGAATATGGAGGGTGCCCGTCAGGTGGCGTTGTTGGGGGAATAACCTATGTGTCGGGGAGGCAGTGTGTAATAGTAGCCAATGATGCCACCGTAAAGGCGGGAGCATGGTTTCCTATTACAGCCAAAAAGAATCTGCGTTTTCAGGAAATAGCTATGGAAAACAGATTACCTATTATATACCTGGTAGATAGCGCCGGTGTTTTTTTACCATTGCAAGATGAAATTTTTCCGGATAAAGAACATTTTGGACGAATATTTAGAAATAACGCCATCATGAGTAGTATGGGTATTACTCAAATTGCTGCAGTAATGGGTAGTTGTGTAGCCGGAGGAGCCTATTTGCCCATTATGAGCGATGAAGCCCTTATAGTAGATAAAACCGGTTCAATATTTTTAGCAGGAAGTTACCTTGTAAAGGCAGCAATTGGCGAAATAATTGATAATGAAACTTTAGGAGGCTCCATTACACATGCTGAAATTTCAGGAGTAATCGATGATCGTTTCCCGGATGATAAATCGTGTTTGGAACGAATAAAATACATTATGGATAAAATTGGCAGTTTTGACACTGCCGGGTTTAGCAGAACAGAGGCAGTAAAACCTTTAAAAAATCCTGAAGAAATTTACGGAATCTTACCTGAAAATAAATCCAAGCCTTATAAATCGATTGAAATTATTGAACGATTGGTTGATAATTCAGAATTTGAACAATACAAAAAAGGGTATGCTCAAACTATTTTGTGTGGTTATGCACGTATTGACGGCTGGGCAGTTGGCATAGTTGCCAATAATCGCGAAGTAATCAAAAGCAAAAAAGGTGAAATGCAATTTGGAGGGGCTATTTATTCGGATAGTGCAGATAAGGCGGCGCGGTTTATAATGAATTGTAATCAGAAAAAAATTCCACTGGTGTTTCTTCAAGATGTTACAGGATTTATGGTCGGCTCTAGAAGCGAGCAAAACGGAATAATAAAAGATGGTGCCAAAATGGTGAATGCCACGAGCAATAGTGCGGTGCCAAAGTTTACCATAATATTAAGTAACAGCTATGGGGCAGGCAATTATGCTATGTGTGGCAAAGCTTATGATCCACGAATAATTGTAGCCTGGCCAACTGCTAAAATTGCTGTGATGGGCGGAGAACAGGCAGCTAAGACGCTTTTACAACTTGAAAAATCACGATTAGGGAATGTTACTCCTGAAGAAGAAATAAATTTATTAACCAAAATTACAGATAGGTATAATGCGAGCACCACAGCTATAAATGCAGCCTCCAAACTTTGGGTTGATGCCATAATTGACCCCTTGGAAACACGAAATTGGATTTCGATGGGAATAGAAGCAGCTAACCATGCCCCTGTCAAGCAATTTAATGTTGGAGTATTACAAACCTAAAATGATGTTTGAAATTAAATGAAGAATTCTTGTCACTTTTCTTGTTTTTTTTGTGTCTTGTATAATTATACGATGCAAAGTATATTTGTAGTTCACATGCGGCAGTTAGCAGTAACAGTATTTTTATCTTTTAATTTTTTAAGCTATGGCCAAACCCCGACTTCGGCTGCCTCTAATATTAATTTTACGTTTGTTGGCTGCAATGAGTTTACAATGACCTGGACCAATGGAAATGGCAGTGATAGGGTAGTATTTGTAAGAGAAGCTTCTGCAATTAGTGATGTTCCTGTGTTTAATCAATATTATACAGAGAATCCAATTTACGGATTAGGGGAAGCGATTAAAAATGATGGAATACATTGGTGTGTTTACAGGGGATCAGGAAGTAAGGTAACCGTAAAAGGTTTAAAAAATGTAACCAAATATTTTGTTGCCATTTTTGAATACAATGGCAGCGGGGGAAAGTACGATTATCTTACATCTACGTATCCAACTGATAATGTAACAACTAAAAATATTGTAGCTGATTTTACAATCACACCAACAGAGCAATGTGCCAATGGAAACAGTTTTCAATTTACCAATAATTCTACCAGTGATTTATCTCCTTTAAGCTACGTTTGGAAATTTGGTGATAATGATTCTTCAAAAGTGAAGTCACCCAATCATAGCTATTCAGGAAGCTATGGAGGAGCTGGATTGAAAATTGTAAAACTTATTGCTACGGCTCCAGGGTGTTTAGCTACCACCACAAATAATGCAATTGTTCATCCACATCCTATTACCAAATTTGGGTTAGATAAATCGAAAGCAAAAAATGATTCTATACAATGTTATTTTGGAAATCGATTTACGTTTAAAAATAGTACAACATTACTTGATATAGGGGTTGGGCCATCTAGTATGCGTTATGAGTGGCATATGGATAATGGATTTATCGCAACAGGATACACTGCCGACAGGCAATTTCCTGACCCCGGAGTTAAGACAATAAAATTAGTTGCTATTTCTAACAAGGGCTGTAAAGATTCCACCAATATGGTATACAAAGTATTGCCAAGAGCGATAGATCCTTCCAGTGTAATTTTTAATGAAAGGTCGATGTGCTTGAGCAATAATAACTTTAAGTTTACAAATAATAGTCCGGGTTCCCTAAACAGTAGCTGGCGATTTAGAGCTGAGTTTGCTCCAAAAGATTTAGATTCGGTATTTAATAATACGGCTAATTATATTTTTCAAAAAACCGGCAAATATTATATTGTTTTAAAGGCATTTGATAGCGGAGGATGTTTGGATCAATTAAGAGATAGTGTAGAAGTAATTAGCAATACAAATGTTTCTTTTTCAGGGTTAGACGCTAGTTATTGTTTGAATGACCCTATTGATAATTTAAAACCTACACCCGGGAAGGGCGAATTTATTGGAACAAATGTTAATAAACTTGATAGCACTTTTATACCAGCATCTATCGGGAAATTCAAAGTGGGTTATGTATACACACAGGGAAATTGCAGAGATACTGCATGGAATTTAACAGAAGTATTTAATAGACCAACGGTAAATATAGGCAGAGACACAACTATATGTAAAGATTTCCCTTTGCAGTTAAATGTTAATCCGTTATTTGTATCAAAATGGTCAAATGGAAGTTCAGCATCCTTTATAAATGTAAGTGCAAGTGGAACTTATTCAGTAAATTCAAAAGATGGATTTTGTGATGATAATGATACAATAGTAATAAGAGCACTTGCTGCACCTACCTTAAAGCCATCAAGAGACACAACCTTGTGTGGAGGAAGCTACCTGAAATTTAATATTAAAGTAGAAGAAGGTAATGTGGTTTGGAACGATGGAAGTACATTAAGAGACCGAAATATTACTGAAACAGGATTTTGGAAAGTATATGTTAGCAATAAATGTGGCTCAGTAAGTGATAGTTTTAACTTAATAGTAGAAGAAACAGCCTGTATTGTCTTTTTTCCCAATGCATTTAGTCCCAATGGCGATGTGTTAAATGATACCTGGCAGCCTTATGGAAAATATGAATTTGTAAAAATGAATATTTTTAATCGCTGGGGCGAAAAGGTTTATTTTTCTGATAAAAGCCCTATTTGGAATGGATTTGATAATAAAAATCTATGTTTAGATGGCGTTTATAATTGTGTATTTGAATATTTAATTCAAGATGGAAATTCAATGAAACGAATGACCGAAGGAATTGTCATTCATTTGGTTCGTTAATACCTAAAATCTCCTTCACTTCCTGTTTCTAAAGGCGTAAAATTATTTTAATTTTGCCTATATGACAATTGCCGGAAATAAGCGCATTATTAAAGCTGCAAAAGGAAATACTCTTTCATGCAAAGGTTGGGTTCAAGAAGCCGCCCTTCGCATGTTATGCAATAACTTAGACCCTGAAGTAGCCGAAAAACCAGAAGATTTAGTGGTTTATGGTGGAACAGGAAAAGCGGCCCGAAACTGGGAAAGTTTTGATTTAATTGTAAAAGCATTAAAAGATTTAAATGAGGATGAAACTTTATTGGTTCAATCGGGTAAGCCGGTTGGTATATTGCCTACCCATAAAGATGCACCAAGAGTTCTTATTGCCAATTCGCATTTAGTTCCCCATTGGGCTACCTGGGAAAAATTCAGGGAATTGGAAGCAAAAGGCTTAACAATGTATGGCCAAATGACTGCCGGTTCTTGGATTTATATTGGTTCACAAGGAATCGTACAGGGTACTTATGAAACGTTTGGCGAAGCGGCTCGTCAACATTTTGGAGGCACACTTAAAGGCACACTTACTGTAACCTCAGGTTTAGGAGGAATGGGAGGAGCCCAGACTTTGGCGGTAACTATGAATGAAGGCGTTTGTCTCGCTGCCGAAATGGAAGAATGGCGAATTCGCAAACGCATTGAAACCCGCTATGTAGATGTATTGATTTATAATTTAGATGAGGCGATTGATAAGGCATTAATTGCCAAGGAAAAGAAAGCTGCCGTATCAATTGGATGGCCGGGCAATGCGGTTGATTTACTTACCCGATTGAAGGAACGAGGTATTATTCCTGATTTGCTAACCGACCAAACCAGTGCGCATGATGCCTTGGTGGGATATTTTCCAAAAGATATGGATGTAGAAGCTGCCGATAGGTTGCGAGCTTTAGATCCTGAGAAATATGTAAGATTAAGTTATGCCACCATGGTGGAGCATGTAAAATTGATGCTTGAATTTCAGAAAATGGGAAGCATAACATTTGATTATGGAAATAATTTAAGAGGCAGAGCTTTGGAAATGGGAGTTACCAATGCCTTTGATTATCCCGGCTTTGTTCCTGCGTTTATTCGCCCTTTATTTTGTGAAGGAAAAGGACCGTTTCGCTGGGTTGCATTAAGCGGTGACCCAGAGGATATTTATACCACCGACCGTGAAATTTTAAAGCTTTTTCCAGAAAACGAGGGATTGAAACGCTGGATTACATTAGCTAAGGATAAAATTGCTTTTCAAGGTTTGCCAAGCAGAATATGTTGGTTGGGACAAGGAGAACGTGAAAAGGCAGGAGTATTATTCAATAATTTGGTAAAGGAAGGGAAAGTTAAAGCCCCAATCGTTATTGGCCGCGACCATTTGGATACCGGTTCAGTAGCCAGCCCAAACCGCGAAACGGAAGCCATGAAAGATGGTAGCGATGCCATAGCCGATTGGCCAATATTAAATGCGATGATTAATACAGCCGGAGGTGCCAGCTGGGTTAGCCTGCATCATGGAGGTGGGGTTGGTATTGGCTATAGCATACATGCCGGAATGGTGATAGTAGCAGATGGTACCCACGATGCCGAAGTAAGATTAAAACGTGTGCTGCATAATGATCCTGCAATGGGGGTTTTACGCCATGCTGATGCAGGTTATGATATTGCAATTGATACAGCACGAAAACACCGATTGGATATAAAGGAACGTTTGAAATAATTGCTTTAAGATTTATTTATTTTAAAATGTGGGACGGAATAAAATTCCTTTCTTACATCATTTGAAATATATTAAGAAGTACCTTTATTATTCCTGTTACCAGAAGTAAAATTTTTAAAACTTTCCAGGCTATTTCTTTAATTGAAATAGCGATAACACTGATATAGATGGCAACAATACTGAGTGCCAGCGATAAATAAGCAATGGAATAGCGACCATGTAAAAATTGAGGGAAAAAATAGTTAAATATTTCAACCCGGTTTGGCTGACTATCGCCTGAATTAAAGGCATAAATCCATAATTCTAAAATAATAAGCGGAACGGATAAACACAATAAACCTATAAGAGTTAATTTTATTAAAAAGTTTATGAAATGATATTTTCATAAGAAGTATAGATAAGTACTAATACAATTATACTTACTTATACCCTTAAATAAAAATTAGTTTTTTGGGTAAAGTATTGAAATATTTAAAAAAAATGATATTTTCGAGGTAATGTAATTTAAACTTATTTCAATATGTCAGCTAATCCAAAAATCAGTCCTTCTGTTATACAACAATGGTTATCAGAACGCATAGGAATAAATGAAGTTGAACAAAGGCTTGTATCTCTTGGTCATGATGATGTATCTATTGCAGCACACGTTCAAGAGTTTAAAAAAGTAAAGTATGCCAGAAGACAAAATGCAGGTTTTATTTACGTCGCTATTGGTGCGTTTTTAGGCTTTATTAGTTGCGTGGTTACCATGATTAATCCAATTCCTGAGTGGAATGATTTTTTTCTTTACGGTCTCACATCTTTGGCAATTGTTATAGTTTTTACAGGGTTTTTCTACATTTTTGAGTAGAAAGTTAGTGAACTGCGGTTACACTTACTTTTTCTATTCCCTTTAAAATTAGTTGAATATGCCTGTCATGAGCTTTGTTGTCATATTCACTTATTATTTCTAAAATATCATAATCAATAAAATTACAGTCGCTTCCGTCAATGGTAAGAATGCTGTTTTCTTGTATTTCATCCAACGCTTTTCTCAGGTTTACCTTGTTTAAAAAGGTAACATTGCTATTTAGTTTAATATAGTAAGTTTCCTGTTCCTGATGCACTGTTTTTGTAATCTGGTATTCAGCTTTAAAATTATTTCTAACAATAAAGTAAATGGAAATTAAAAGGCCTATACTAACTCCAATTAATAAATCGGTAATGAGTATAACGATGATAGTGAGAAAAAATGGAATAAATTGTTTCCAGCCTAAGCTAAACATATTTTTAAAAAGCTTTGGTTTAGTAAGGTTATATCCGGTTACCAGCAGAATGGCAGCTAGCGAAGCATAGGGTATTTTGTTTAGTAAAAAGGGGACAAATAATACAGCAACCAAAAGAAAGAGTCCATGAGTAAAGCCTGACAGTTTGGTTCTTCCTCCTGCATCTACATTTGCTGCACCACGCACAACTACAGCAGTCATTGGTATAGCACCTACAAGTCCGCAGGTCATATTACCAATACCTTGGGCTATTAATTCTCTGTTTACCGGTGTAATTCTGTTGTGTCTATCCAATTTGTCTACCGCTTCAATGCAAAGCAAAGTTTCCAAAGTGGCCAGGATGCCTATAATTAATCCATCTTTCCAAATTTCAGTTGTTGAAAAAAGCTTTGAAAAATCAGGAAACGAAATACTAGCGAAGATGTTTGAAGGAATGGCAACCAATTGGGTTTCTTTAAGTGATAAATCAGAACCAATGCTCACAAAAATCATGTTGGCAACTATTCCGATGATAACCACAAATAAAGGTGCCGGTAATATTCTTAGCTTTTTAGCAAAAGGTTGTTGCCATAAAATGAGTATCATTAAAGAAACCGCTGTTATTATAATGGCTCCTTTTGTTAAATGATGATTGAATGTTTCAAAATTTCCAAGAAAATTTTTTGAAGAAAATAAATTAATAGAACCGCTGGTCCAAAAATCAGGCTGGTTATAACCAAGTGCCAAAGGAATTTGCTTTAGAATAAGAATCATACCAATAGCAGCTAGCATTCCTTTAATAACCGAGGATGGAAAATAATTGGCAATAGTTCCAAGTTTTAACAAGCCCAGAACGAGCTGAAATAACCCGGCAATCATTACCGCTAGGAGAAAAATTTTATAATCGCCAAGAGAAATAATAGATGCGGCAACCAAAGTGGTGAGGCCGGCCGCAGGTCCCGAAACGGAAAGGTGAGACCCACTGATTAAGGAAACTACAAGCCCCCCAATAATACCTGATAGCAAGCCTCCATTTAAGGGTGCACCCGAAGCTAAAGCAATTCCTAAACAGAGTGGCAGAGCTACAAGGAAAACCGATAGCCCGGCTGCCAAGTCATTTCTAAACCATAGTATTCTGTAATATTTAATGGTTCGTTTCATTGGTTTAGGGCAATAGCAATGCCGACTATAAATGTACCAAAAGGTTTAAAAGCCTTTTTCGTTTTATCTTTAATATGCACTCCATCCTCCATCTACCACGAGAATATGCCCGTTCATAAAACTGGCATCATCACTGGCTAAAAATAAAGCGGCATTGGCAATTTCTAAAGGTTCGCCCGTTCTTGGATTCAAAGCCATACCGGTAATTATTCTATCGTTAACAAGCGGTGTAATTTTGATCATATCAATGGTTTCGCCAATGCTGGTATTTACTGCACCGGGCGCTATTCCATTGCACCGTATACCCGATTTGGAATACATATAACCGGTGCTCCTAGTTAAGCCTACTAAGGCATGTTTGCTGGCGGTGTAGGCCGCTCCGGCTGCCCCCCCCTTTATTCCGCCTATCGAGCAAATATTAATAATTACACCATTTCCTTTGGCCAAAAATAGTTTTACCGCACCTCGCATGGCTTTAAGCGGGCCTTCCACATTTATTTTCATTACCTTTTCCCAGGTGGCGTTTCCCAATTCACCTACAGGCTCAAAATTGTCCATAATTCCGGCGTTGTTTACCAAAATATCTAAAGTGCCATACGTATCTGTGGCCAGTTTAATCATTCGTTCTATATCCTCTTCCATGGCCATGTTAGCCAAAAGGGTGGTTACCTCACCACCGGTTTCACTTATTATTTTTTTAAGTTCGTCAAGTCGTGGTTGGCTTATGTCGGTAGCTATTACTTTGCTTCCCTCAGCTGCAAATAGCGTTGCAATGGCTTTGCCCATGCCGGCACCGGCTCCGGTTACAATGGCAACTTTGTTTTCTAACTTTTTCATAATTTTTTAATGAATTATAGCTCAAAGTTAAGGCTATTTAATAGCACTAATTTCTAGAGAATAGGGATAATTAGCTGATTTTGGTCATGCCCCTAGGTAATAAACTTCAAAATGGAGTAAAAACAAAACATCCCAGATTAAATGAATAATCAAGGATGTTTTGTAAAAAAAAATATGAATGATTAATGATTAACTATGAGTTTTTGCTTGGCAGATAGGTTTTTTCCATCACTTACTTCAATAAGGTAAAACCCATTTTGCAAGGTGCTTATATCTATTTGTTTGGTATCGGTTTTAAAATAGCCGGTGGTAATAAGTTGGCCGGTTGAGGTATAAATTTTCCATGAACTAAGTGCTGCATTGGTAGATTGGATGGCTACCAAATTAGAGGCAGGGTTGGGGTAGGTATTAAAATTTAGGGTATTAATTTTTGAAACCGATACTCCTGATTGGCCTATATATTCTTCGATGGTTTCGTCTTCAATACAGTTTGTAATTAATGAAGATTTGTAACCGCCGAAATCTACCAAGCCGCCAATTTTGATATCATCGTTTATATCCCAAATTCCGGTTGCAATTTGGCTTGCAGAGGTGGTTCCCCAATAGTTTTTGGTAAATATTACAGTATCTGCAACCCCGGGAGTAGAGCCACCTTCTATTTTTACACTTTGTTTGTTGTATTTAAGAAAATTATTGTTTTTGCATACAAATTTTCCAACGGGTGATGAGGTATATACTGAATAAGAAATATGATTTTCGGTGCTGTCGAAGGTATTGCTCACAATTACCACTTCTGAACCTGCGTAAGGCCCCATCATTTCGATAACGGTGGGTTTAAACTTGCGAAAGGTATTGCATTTAAAGATTGCCTTTTTTTGACCATACCCCACTCTGAATCCACTGTTTGAAACCCAGTCGTAAAACAGACATCGGGTAATATTGCTGGTACCTGCTAATGTTAATCCATAGGTTGTTTTTACAACACATTCGTCCATTTCCAGTTCGGTGTTGTTACCCATGGTATATAATACATAACCAAAATAAGTTTTGGTTCCTTCAAAGATGCTTTTTTCTAGGCGTAACTTTGATGTGGCCGTATTCGAGTTTATGCAATAAAACGAGTAGTACGTGTTCCAAAACCTACAGTTGCTTATTAATAGCGAAGTTTCGTTAAGTGTAAAGGCTCTATAATTTCCCATTCCGTTACCTCTATAAGAGCAATAGCTAAAAAATGAACCACCCCCTGTAGAAAAATTATAGCCATTAGCTCCTTTATAAAATTCAAAAGCTACGGTATCAATATTAATAACCGAATCTTTGGTTCCTTTGGCCTCAAATCCGGCACCTGATTCCATAAGAATGCTAAAGTTTCCGGTGGCTCTTATTCTGGTACCGGGTTTTACTTTTACAGTAACGCCTGACCTTACCAAAACATTTTGAGATACAATATACGGGCTACCTGCGGCAGTCCAGGTTTGGTTGCTCGTGATAACTTGCGAAACGGTGGTTTGAGCCTTGGCTATCCCCATAACCGAGCTAAAAAAAGCGATTAAAAGTAATTTGTTAAATGTTATCATAATTTGTTTGATTTGTTTGCAGTTAAGACGAAGGAATTTAAGAGTGTTGCACTTTTATTTTTTTTATTTTTTACTGCAACACTAGCCTTCATGCCTCGTCTTTAATATTAATAAAGGCAAATATATGGTAAGTGTTTAAACGGGATACAAATCTAAGGTCAAAAATGCCAAATAAGGAGAATTAAACAGTGGATGAGGTTTCGGAGGAAATAATAAAAGGCTGTGTGCATAATGATCATAGGTGCAAAAAAATAATATACGAGCAGTATTATAAAAAGATGTATGCCATTTGTTTAAGATATTCGGGGGATAGGGATGAAGCCAAAGATATATTGCAGGATGGGTTTATAAAAATGTTTGATAAAATAAAACAGGTGGATTCTGCAGAAAAATTTGAAGGATGGATAAAACGGCTGTTTACAAATCACTGCATTGATTATCTTAAATCGGCCTACAAAAAGTATATTAAATACGAATCAGATTTTAATGAGTATATAAGTGATGAAGCGTTATATGAATCGGATACAATTGTTTTTAACAACGCCGGACAGTTTGAAATATCAGATTTAATGGATGCACTAAATAAATTAAAGCCCGATTATAGAATTATTATAAACATGTATGCGATCGAAAAATTTAATCATTTGGAAATAGCCGATAAACTGGGAATAAGTCATTCTACATCCCGGTCAAAGCTGATGCGGGCACGAAATGCTTTAAAGGCAATTTTACTTAAAGGTAAACACTAATTGGAAGACAAACATAACGATATTGACCAACTCCTCTTCAGCCAACTGAGCGATGCCTCAATGGATGAAACAGGAATCGACTGGAATGCGTTTAATAAAAAACGCAGAAGGAAAAGGATTGTGTTTTGGTTATTTTCATTCTTTGGGTTGGGTGCTTTAGTCGGTTTATCTCTTTTGTTAAATGATTTTACCGACAACGAAAAAAACAGTAAACCGGGTTACACTGTATTGTCTAATCCTAGTAAAGCGTCTATTGCAGCCACTATTACAGACACTGCCGCTGTTCCACCCTCATCAATAGCTACAAGCAATGAAGCACCTGAAGGCTATGCAGGTAAATCAAAAACAAAACAAATAGCCGAGCCAATACCATCCTCAAAAATTAAAGAAATAAAAACTGTCTATTTGCAAACGGATTCTGTTAAGGGTGGTAATGAGGAAAAGAATTCATCAGGGGATGCAATTAACATGGCAAGCAAGAAATTAGTTACCGTTTTTACTTTTATAAAACCATTGTACACCGCCGAAAAGGCACCTCAAAATACATTGCTCTATCCTGTGTTTCCTGTTAAAAATTTAAAGCTTTACTGGGAAATTCAAGCCGGTCCATCGTTAAATATTCCAAATTTCAAGGTTTCAGAAGCGGGCAAAAGCTTTATACATAAGGATTATGGAGGTATTCGTAAATTATCGGAAACTGCTGAATCGGGATATAACTTGCAATTATCCTTAGGAAGAACCGTGAAACGCTGGAGTTATGGAATTGGATTTGGGGTGTCAAATTTTAATATCAAGGGCAATTATAATTTTAACTATTCAGAAAAACCTGTGATAGATGTGGATGGAAAAATAGAAAACTATTTCCAGTCCAGTTCGGTAAATATTCAATTTACATCAAAGCAAAAGCTTTCATTTATTGAGGTTCCGGTAAATATTCAATACCTTTTTATTGATAGAGAAAAGTTTGGGGCAGGGGTAAGATTTAGTTATTTCAACCAGTTTTTAAGCAGTATACATGGGCAATTACCCAATGCCGTTTTTCTTGATGAGCGGGAAAATATGACCACTGAAAATTTCAAAATCAGAACCTCATCATTACAAGCCGGGCTGCAATTGCACTATAAAATTAATGCCGGCTCCAGTTTAATTCTAATGCCGGAATACAGAAAGGGAATGGGTTTTAGTCAAATCCAATCGTATTATAAAACCAATTATTCATATTGGGGTATCAATCTTAATTATAGAAAAGCATTATGAAAAAAGTATTAGGGCTGATTGTATTTTTAAATATGTTTTGCGCCCAAAACGTAGTTGGTCAAATAGCTTGGTTACCAATGGATGAGCAGCTCAAATTACCACCCATTGCTACCTATAGTTTTGAAAAAGGCTTTTTTGCATTGCAAGCAACATCTGATATTGGTTTTAGACAATCTACAGTAGAACTAAGCAAGTGGAACGGACAATTTTGGGCCACTTACCCAAGTATATTACTGGAACAGTTTGTCTTTTCTCCTGATAATAAATTTGCAATAACCTTTCATCAAAATAAACCTTACATAGCAGGGTCATTTAAATCTGATGATAAATCGAAAACAGGTATTGTAAAATGGAATGGAGTGGCTTGGGAAACAGTGGCTGGCGGCATTGAATCGGATTTTGTAGTACACAATGAAATTTCGATTTCTGATATGGTTTCGTATAATGACAACCTTTTTGTTTGCGGGCAATTTAATATAGCCGGAGGCAATCCGGTTCATAATTTTGTGGTATTGCAATCGGGTATTTGGAGAAATATTGAAACCAGTAAAGGAACAATAAATGATTTGCAGTTACTTGAAGATACCTTGTATGCGGCAGGTTTATTCAATCAAATTGATGGAAAAGCAACCACCAATTTGGCTGCTAATTATAAAGGCATTTGGTATCCTGTAGCTTTCCCGTTAGCTGGCGAAATACAAGGCTTGTCGTCATATGATACCAGTTTGGTAGCCATTACTAATAATCAGGTTTTTTTAAGAACACTTTCCGGTTGGAAATTTCTTTCCAATCAATGGAATTATGAAATTGTAAGATTGGGTAATGCTTTAGAATTTGAAGGCAAACTGTATTTGGCAGGAGCCTTTAAAAACTCCAAAGGCATAACCTCACATTTGATAGTGTGGGATGGGTTACAATGGCAATCGGTTATTAGCCAATCAGATATTTTACCGGCAGCCGAAACTATGTATTCCATTACTTCAAGAGAAAATGAATTAATTTTTAGCAGCAAAATAACTTCCTTTTTGGGGAAAGAAGTTTTTAATAGTATCCGATTATTTCCTGGTAAAACCATCGTTTCAGGAAATGTTTTTATTGATAATGTAAAGAATTGTAAATACGAATTGGGTGATAAGCCGATTGAAAATGTTATTCTAAATGTGAATGATTCTTATTACACCAGCACCGATAGCTTGGGTAATTATAATTTTGTGCTGGATGAAAATATGAAATATATACTAAAAGTTTTTCCTCGAGAATTGTATACGTCTTTATGCCGAAGCGAAACGATTGAAATAAATACCACAAATAAAGATAGCTTTATTCAACTCAATTTTCCTTTAAACACGAACCCTTCCCCTCAATTACCCAAATTTGAAATTAGTTCAGCTTCAGGTTTTAAAGCAAGACATGGCTATACTTCGGCCTATACTATTCGTCACAATTCACAATCTGAATTGTATCCGCTTACAATTCAATTGGATTTTGATAAGAGGCTGTCTTTCGTTAATTCAGATATAGCGCCAAGCTACATAGATAGCAGCGCTGTGAGATGGGTACTGAATAAAGATGAGAAAATTCGTTTAAATTTTTTGGTGAATCATGATAAAGTAAATGTAGGTGACAATCTTAAATTTATTTTAACCGGGGCTTCTGTTTCTAGTGATGCAGAAAAAAGGGTTTTGAATCAAACCGTTACCTCAGCCTACGACCCCAATGAAAAGCAATGCAATACGTATGAAATAGAGGAAGGTGAAAGTCAGTTGAATTATCATATTCAATTTCAAAATTTAGGGAATGATAGTGCAGTTAATATTCATATTGTGGATACCATTGACCCAAGGTTACCTATTCAATATATTAAAATGAAGGGATATGCTGAAGCCCATCAAAATAAGGTGTCTTTCAAAGTGCGAAATCATGCCATAATCTGGAGTTTTAAAGAAATTTATTTGCCTTCCAAATCCACAGCAGGTGATGAACCGAGCAGCGGGTTTATAACCTACAACACATTTATGGCTCCGGGTTTAAAAGTCGGAAATGTAATTAGCAACCAAGCGTCCATATATTTTGATTTTCAGGATGCTGTAATTACTAACAAGGTAGAAACTAAAATTATTAAACGGACAAATCCTGTGCCTGGAGGTAAAAATGGTACATTAATAATTTTCCCCAATCCTGCAGTTACTGAAAAAATTACGGTTCAATTTTCACCCTATCTTATTAAAAAAGTGGAGGTATTTGATATGGCCGGTCAAATACTTTTTACCAAAGACATACAAGCTGCACCAAGCACCCAAATTGATTTACCTCACCTCAGTCAGGGTATTTATTTCATTAATGTTACCCATACGGTGGGTTCGGTTTCGCAGAAGTTTGTAGTAAAAAAGTAATGAATCCAAAAGGGATTACAGTTCCTTTTTAAAGCAAACACTGTTTTCCACTGCGGCATATTGACCATAGTTAGCTATAATGGTATAGTTATTTCTTAGGTATAGTTTTATGGCTTCCGTCTGTTTTTTCCCTGTTTCCAAAATACACTTTTGAAAATTTAACTCACCTGCCCAGGTTTCTAATTCTTTTAAAATAGTGGAGGCAATTCCCTGGTTTCGTTTTTCAGGTACCACAAACATTCTTTTTATTTCCATGGTGGTATTCATGTATTTCTTTATAGCACCGCACCCAACAGGCATGTTGTTTTCATACACCACCACCACATGTTTTATTGTATCTATTTTATTAAATTGAGCATAAAAGGAATGCTCTGCCCCATCCTGAATGGCCAAATAGATATCCAAATCCGTCACTAAATTCTGAAAATCGGGGTTATTTGAATTTGTTCGTTGAAGGGTAAACATTTTTTAATTACCTAATTAATTTTTTTTGAAGGAACGTCAACATGTTATCTAGCGGTTGGTAGCTTGCGCATTGCAGCCAAAGAAACTGCAAAACTTTCCACCCGGAACAAAAGTATATGTAAAGATGCACTTTCACAAAAGGCAAACAAGTATTGAGTCAGCCCATGCAGGTGGCAGGTGTTTTTTGTCCAGCGAAAAATTGTCAATGATGTTTACAAAAAACAATTTAATAGTTTTAAAATTATGGAACAGGAACACCTGCACTCGCTGACCAAAGAGCAAACCAATCTTGTAATTCCATTTCAACAGTCGTTGCTGTCATTAAATTGGCTATTCTTGAAAGGTTGGATGTACCGCAAACCGGTAAAATTTTAGATGGATGTTTTAAAATCCATGCAAGCAGAATGATATCAATGGGAATACCGTATTTTAAAGAAAATTTTGTAGCCAATTGTTTTACACGATGAGCCTGTTCATCGTCATTTTTAAAAACACTTCCCAATGGAGACCAACTCATGGGAGTGATATTATTGGTTTGCATATGGTCTAAACTTCCATCGAGCATTGCTCCAAAGTGAGTGATTGAAAACCTAATTTGATTGTAATTGATTTTGATTTTAGTCTGAACCAAATCCGTTTGCAATGGCGTAAAATTTGAAACTCCAAAATCTAAGATTTTTCCGTCACGTTTAAGTTTTTCGATTGCTTCAGTAATTTTATCTACTTGCATTAATGGACTTGGGCGATGCAACAGAAGTAAATCCAAATAATCAGTTTGTAAATTCCTCAACGATTGTTCAACCGACGATATAATATAAGGCGTGGAATAGTCATAATGTTTAATTGCATTTTTTCTGATTTCTGATTCCAATTGAATGCCACACTTAGAAATTATTTGGATTTCGTTTCTGTCGATTTTACTCTCGATAAATGCTTTTCCAAAAGCGGATTCGGTCGCATAATTGCCATAAATATCTGCATGGTCAAATGTGGTAATTTTGTTTTCTAAACAACAATTCATCAATTCAATCATTTGCATGGTGTTATAATTTTTACCCCAAACACCCCATGTCATAGTTCCGGCAATAATCTTAGAAAACGGTGTTTTATTCATGTTTTTTGTTTAAAAAAGGGTTTAAAAATTGAATTTATAAGCAATATTAAGTCATTTAGGATTCAGTTATGGGTCTTGTTACATTTGACACCAATTAGTATATAGGTCTCATAATTGTAATGCTTTAACCAAAACTAGCCAATGCTACCAGTTATTCATTCACATCAAAGGCATCCCTTAATCCGTTGCCAATAAAATTTACACTCATTACCAGTAAGGCAATCATCAAGCCGGGAAATATGGCCAGGTGGGAAGCATCAAACACAATAAAGGCATAATTTTCCTTAATCATTTGGCCCAAACTGGGAGTGGGGGGTTGCAAGCCCTGCCCTAGGAAACTAAGCCCTGCTTCCAGCAGAATAGCAGAAGCAAAATTAGCTACCGACATAATAATTACTGTTCCCCAAATATTAGGAAGAATGTGTTTTATAAGAATTCTAAAATCTTTAAAGCCTAAAATTTTGGCGGCCTGTATGTATTCCATTTCGCGGATGGAAAACACCTGACCACGCACAATACGGGCCAGTTCTACCCAGGTGGTAAGCCCAACGGCTACAAATATTTGCCAAAATCCCTTGCCTATAGCAAAAGTTAAAGCAATAATAAACATTAGGGTGGGCAACGACCAGATAATATTAATCAACCACATAATTAGTCCATCAACCCATCCCCGGTAAAACCCTGCCAGCAAACCCATCAATAACCCAATGATAACCGAAATAACTACCGCCACCATACCCACAGCTATGGAAACTCGGGCTCCTATCAATAGGCGACTAAAGAGGTCTCGGCCATAGCGGTCGGTTCCCATCAGGCTGGTTCGCGATAGTTTATTGTTTGCAGAATCAAAAAGAGCCGATTTGGGAGTGGACTGTATTAAGGAATTGCCAAAAGGAATATAATAAACCGAATCAGCTTTGGTCCAAACACTGTCTATTGGCACCAAGTCATAAGGGGAGTTCCATCCACTTGCAATTTTAATTAATAGATTAGGCTGAGGAGCAGGATCGGAGGTTTTTACTTTAATATAATCGCAATGAAATCCCGGTTTCTTTAAAGCTAAATCCGGATACATTGTATTTACATCCGGTGTATGATCGGGAATTATCAGATATCCAAAAACAGAAACTAACACGCAAAGGCTCATAAAAATGAAACCTCCAACAGCCAGTTTGTTTTTTTTAAATCGTTTCCAAATCATTTTTAATTTTATAAACGTTCAATGCCGCCAATGCTGCCATAAACCCCCACATGGGAACAGCCAATTTATCAAATTCACTGTAATTATTTAAAAAAGCATGAACAAAGTAGGTAGATATGCCCGAAACCAATGCCAGAGCCAAAAAGCGGGCTTCCATATCAGGTGCCTTTCTATAAACTCTAAAACCTAAATACAGGGAGTATAAAACCAAAGACACCCAAAGCAGAGCTCCGGGTAAACCTGTTTCGCATAGAGGCCGTAAATATTCACTATGCACATTACCTAAATCGCCTGAATGTGTACTAATAATTGTTAACTCACTGGAAACCTGAAACGGAGCATATTGAAATACATAGGTTCCTGCTCCCCAACCCATTAAAGGCCTTTCCTGAAACATGCGGTAAGCACAATTCCAGCGGTTTAGTCGTTCCAGATTGGATGGGTCGGTAGATACGTTGGTAATGGACGAAACGTGATCTTCAATATCATCATCCGAGCCTTGCTTATTGCGCGATAGCTGGGTTTGAATATCAGTTTGCATATAGAAATAAATGCTCGCCGCTGCAATTATTCCAAATACAATGGTTCTGAATCGTATGCCCAATAGCAATGCTGCAATTAGCGCAGCAGATGCTACCAAACTAAGCCATGCCGCACGGGTGTATGATAATATTACGGCCAGCGTTAAAAAAAGTGTAATTAAAAAAGCTACAATCCTTGCCGGAATACCTTGTTTTAAATAAAATCCCCATACGGAAAATACAAAAAATGGGGGAATTAAAAAAGCTACCAAAGCGGCATACATTCCGTGGTCGGGCAAAAAAGGTTGCATAGCAGCATAAGCAAATCCGCGGGTAAACGAACCTTTGGAGTGGTTATAAATAGTATATACAGCCAATAAACTTATCGAAACGCCCAACAACCAGATGAATAATTTTATACTTTTTGATTGTTTGAAAAAAGTGGCAAAAAGAAAAAAGAAAATAACCACATACCACGTTCGGGATAATAAAAATTTAAATGAAACCAAAGGCATAGAACTTGAAATGGAGGTGATAAAAGTCCATAATAAATCAACCCCAATGATAATGCTGAGGCCACTAAATAATAACTTTTTGTCAAAAGTAGCGCCATTGATTAGCTTTAAAATTACCCCAAAAAAAGCAAAAATAATAATTGGTTCAGTGGGGAAACTCATTCCAAACCCACCACCAATGTCATTAACAGGAATGCTTAAAGGCACTGCAAACACTGTAAAAAAAAGCATTTGTTTGGTTTGGGTAATTAGCAACCAAATAAAGAGGAATGCCGCTGGCAATACTGCTATATAAAGATTATTAAAATAAACGCCCGTTAAAAAACACGCTAAAAAAGCAATACCAATGGCATAAAACCACTTTATGCTTAATTGTGCAATCATGCTGTAAGTTGCTTTTCGGCTTTGTAGTCTCGGTATTTTTCAAGAACTATTATTGCCAAAAATCCTATAAAAAGAGTAGCGAATAAGCTGATTAGTAGAATAGTTTTACGAATGGGGTAGGCCTTTATTTCAGGCACATCAGCACTGGTAAGCAAAAATTTGTGAGTAATGGTTTTATCCACATCTACTTTTGCTTTTTCATAGCGGGTCCTCAATTTATCCAAAGCATCCAATTCTAACTTTAAATTTTCAGTATAAAACAAAAAGTCACCGGCATATTTTGATAACAAAGCTTGTTCTTCTCTTAATTTTTGCAATTGTGATGGGCTTCCACCTTTGGATTGAAGTTTAGCAATCTCTTCAGCCAAGGCACGGGATTGTTCTTCAAAATTGGTTACTCCGTTTTCGGCTAATTTTTTAAGGTTATTTCTAATTTCAGTCAATTCCTTTTCTTTAGCACGGTATTCTCCTTCAATAATTACGAAGGCTTCTTTTGCCAATTGCATTTGTATTTCAGTTTTTACGGTATCATAAATTTCGGCAATTCCATTGGCAATTTTAGCAGCCATCACAGGGTCTTCGTCAAGCACGTCAATAGCTATAGATAAATACCGGGTACGTCTGAATTCAATATTACTATTGAATTTATTGGCCAATTCAGTTTTAGCTTGACGTCCTTTTGGGTCAATATTGTAATGCTCCATCAAGTTAAAATCTTTAACTATTCTTCCCGTCATTGCTGAAGATTGCAAAAGTTGTAACGCATTTTCAGCTTCCAATTCCTCTCCAAAAGCCAAGGGGTCAGCCTCCCGTTTGTTCAAATCCGTAAACAAAGCATTTCCAATTGAATTGATAGTGGTTGGGTAAAAAATTACTTCGGCTTTGTATTTTGGTTTAATAATAAATGGCATAGTAACCACTGCTGAAACTACAATTGCAATAATTGCTAGTATTAGTAAATGCTTGCGCCACTTGATGGCATAGGCCAGTAAATCTGTAAATTTTATCTGGAGGAGGTCTTTGTTTTCGGGCATAGGGTAAATAGTTCGCGAATATATATAAAATACACTAACGGCTTTATAGAATAGTGTATTTTGCTCTCAGGTTTAAAATTACATTTGCATTATAAATGGTTAAATTTTTATTGGCTAAGCTAAAATCTAACTTCTTAATACCGATAGGTTTAATGCTTTTATATTTACTATTGCCAACCGCCAATTCAGGGATTGATGGGTATGCTTATGCCTCAGCCCTAAAGTGGGGTCATGAAATGGTTTGGCCACATCACTTGTTATATGTTCCATTTGGAAGGCTGTTTTTTTTAGTAATGTCATTTGTCCAACCTTTGGTTTTAATGAAGCTATTAAATGCTTTGGCAGCAGGAATTAGCTTATTCATTTTTCAAAGAATTTTAAAGGAACTTCAAATAAACTGCACGCATTATTTTGTCCTTTTTGTTGGCGCTTGTTTTGGAATGATGCGTTATGCAGCCGAAAATGAAACCTATATTTTGCCGCTGCTTTGTTCCTTATTGGGTACTTTATGTTTTATAAAAAATATAAAGCTTCAAAAAAATAGCTTCCTTATTTTTTCAGGATTATGGTTTGGATTAGGGGTATTGTTTCATCAAATACATGGACTTTGGTATTTGGGTTTTGCCATTCCATTGTTGGCGAATTTTAATTTAAAAAAGGCATTTGTTTTTATGGCAAGTGGTGGGGTGTTGGTGATATCAGTTTATATATTGGCTTACACTACCTCAAAATCGGCAACGGGTATTATAAAATTTGTATTGCATGATGTGTATGCCGGGCAAGTAACTACAAGCATAAGTTTAACTAATTTTATAATGACCCCGATTAGTTTTATTAGAACTTTTATTCAAGTTCATGGCTATATGAAACCCCTTTTGATGGCTAATCCTTTGCTCCTTATTTTGCCCATAGCTTTTCTTGTAATTGGTTTTGTTAGTATAAAAACTCTCTTAAAATATTCAACCAAGCAGGCTTCTGAATTTGGCTTGGTTTCAAAAGCCATTTTTTGGTCCTTTATACTTCAGTTTAGCTTTGCATTTTATTCCGTTGGTAATGCAGAGTTTATGGTGATGTTACCAGTATTAATAGTGCTTTGGGTGGTATTAAATTTTCATATTCCAACCAAACCGGTGTTTTATATTTCATTAATGCTTTTATTTTGGAATATAGTTTTCGGGCTATCACCAGCTCATTTTCTGGATTTGGATGGAAGCAAACAGTTGATGGCTAAAATGGAGAAATACCCTAACGCTAAATGGATTGTAGATGAACCTCAAAAAATAGAGAATATGTTAGATTATTATACTGGGGTAAATGCTTCAAACGGCAAAGTGATTCGGCCCTTTATAAATGACACACTTCAAATTACATTAATTAAAAATTTAGCAAAGACTGAACTTTTAACAAATTGCTTTAATAATGGTAAGCATTTTGGAAGACAAAGTTTAACAATTACCTCGCATGATTTTGATGATTATAATAACTTTAAACATGCAGAAATTGATTCGGTAAAGTATTTTGGAGGAACGTATTTTATTGAAAAATTATCGGTAAAGTGATCGTGCACCCCAAAAGCACATCACTCCAAAAAACACCTGAGTAATAACGGCTGTAATGGCAACTCCTTTTAAACCAAAGGACTGAATTAATATTAAATTACCTGCAATATTAATAATACAAGCTGCCAAAGCCATTTGATTAATTCGTTTTACTTCACCGGCTGCTGTTAATAATGTTCCAAAAATATTTACCAAAACCATACCCGGTATGCACCAAATCAGGATACTAAAAACCAAGCCACCAGCATATTTATATTTCTCGGGATAAAGCCATTGCATGATAATATTACCTTCTATTGAACAAACTAACGATGCTATAATTGCTGGAACCAACACAATAACCGAAGTCCATTTTATTATGGAACGAAGTTTAGATTTATTGATCAAATTGGCTGCAAATAAGGGCAGTAATTGTCCTGCCAACAATATTCCGATAATTGCTCCTGCATCCAACAAACGGTAACTCATGGCATAGTTTCCGGCTAAAAATCGTCCGTTGGGTAATAGCTTTAAAATTAACACCGAATCTAATCGAGTGTATACCGTCATTAAGGCAATGATGCCGGCGTAAGGCAATGATTTTTTTAAAAGGTTTAAAATTTTTATTTTATCGAAATGAAAATCAGCTTGGCCTAAATACTTGTTATTAGCCAGCCATGAAAGGATAAAAGTTAAAAATAATCCTACGGTTTGGGCCAAGATAAACGTATAAATGGTGAGTTGAAGCGGAAACAAATTGGTCCAAATGATAGCTCCCAAACTTAATACAACAAACAGGCGGTCAATTACCGACAGTATTCCATCCATTTTAAACTGGTGAATTGCTGAAATATTGGAACGCAAATACGTATTGAAAGATAAAAGCGTTTGATTAAGGGCTAGCAACCCAAAAATTAAAAAATCAGTTGGTGTAAAGCCTATCATAAAACCTACTATGGCGGCAATACAGAAAAAAGCTACGGTAAGAATGGTTTTAGCACCAATTATTGACCAAAAATTGGTTTTATAAAAACCTCTGTCGATGGCTACTTCACGATTATTGTAGTTGGTTAAACCCAAATCCAGCAAAATCATAAACAGCAAACTGTAACCGGTAAGACTAAAATAAGTTCCGTATTCCTCGTTGGGTAGTAAATTTTGAACCTTTCGGTCAATAACCAAAATCCAAACCGGTTTTATAAGCAGGTTGATAACCTGAATAAAGAAAAAATCGGAAAGGAATTTTTTTCTCAACTGGTTTTAGTGCAAAAATTCGTCAAACAGAGGCTGAATAACTGCTTTGTCGTTCAACTTATCTTCCAGTCCCAGACGGATAATTTTCTTTACCATTTCGCTGTTTCTAGCTCCTTGTTCCAAAGCATATTTATAAGGTTCATTGGTAAAGGTTGTTAATTCATACTGAGACCTAAAAATCCCCGGATAAAGTTTGGTGAGGTCATGTTCTACATGTTTAAAATGAAGAAAATCTTTATCGCCAACCAAATCACGCATTTCCACAAAGTTTTGCAAAGCCAAATTGGCAATGGCATCCGCATTGGGTTTACGTGATTTTTGATATTCGCTGAATATATTTTCCCAATTTGGATAATGTTTTTCAAGCATTTCATCAAATACGACACAATCTTCAAACGAACAGTTCATGCCTTGACCGTAAAAAGGAACTATAGCATGAGCTGCATCCCCAATCAAAGCCATTTTACCGTTGGTCCAAGGAAAACAGCGAACAGTGCAAAGTTGTCCAGTTGGATTATTGAAAAAATCATGGTGCAACTCTGGAATTAATGTTTTTACATCCGGGAAATAGGTATCAAAAAAAGCATCTAAATCGGCTGGTGTTTTTATAGAATCAAAACTTAAAGGTCCATCAAGTTGGAAGAATAAAGTTAAGGTAAACGTTCCGTCTAAATTAGGCAAAGCAATCAACATAAAACTTTCTCTTGGCCAAATATGTAAAGCGTTTTTCTCTAATTGAAATTCACCTTTGGTGTTTGATGGTATGCAAAGTTCTTTATAACCATGCTCCAAATAAGTTTGTGAATAGTCAAATCTGCCTTTGGTTTGCATTTCATACCGTATAGCCGAAAATGCCCCATCAGAACCAATTACTCTGTCCGCTTTAAATTCAGAACGGTTTCCGTTTTCGTCTTCAAAATAGGCGATTCCTTCTTTTAAATTGGCATCTACACAGTTTGAATTAAAATAGATAGTAATGTTAGAAAATTCGTCTGCTAGTTCCACCAATTTTACATTCAACAGCCCCCGCGAAACTGAATAAATTGCTTGTCCTTCTTTTCCATAAGGTTGATAATTGAGTTCACCCGATTTAGTGTGCATCATCCTTCCGGCCATTGTTATTCCCGTAGCCAATACTTGCTTATCAATACCTACTTTTTTTAAAGCATTTATGCCTCGTTCACTCAAAGCTAAATTGATAGACCGACCGGCAGAGATATTATTCTTTCGCATATCAGGTCTTTTTTCAAAAAGATGAACATCAAAACCCCGTTTGGCTAAGTATACTGCTATTAAAGAACCCGAAAGGCCACCGCCTACAATTGCAATTTTTTCCATTTGATGGCAAAAATAGTATTAAAGTGATATGGATGGGGATGAGGTGACAAAAATCACCGCTTTTTAAGATGTTTTTTAATTAAAAGAGGCTTTTAAATATTTAAGGTAGTGTTGCCCACGATTTTCTGCAAAGGAATCTGCAATAAGCATAAGCCCGGCCTGAATTATAATTCCAAGCCCAACCCCTTTCCAAAATCCGGTTGGTGAAGCAATTAAAAAAAGAACTAAACCTAAAACAATAAGTCCCATTTCAATGTAACGGTAAAGCTTAAATTGAGTCATTACTTTTTCCATCCTTGGAATTTCAAGGTTTCTAATATTCTTTGGGCTATTTTGAGCAAAGTTGGTTACCCTTTTTAAATCTGTAGGGCTTCTGAAGTAAATAATTGTGCCTACAAATAATTGTATGATAGCAATAAATATAAGTGGCCAACTTAAGCCGTTGAAAAATTTTGAATTAATTACCAGTAAGAAATAAAACCCACAAACTATTGCAGCAGTCCCAATTATCATGAAGATAAGGCTTTCGTTTCGTTCTGCCTGAAAGTAATCGTGAATTTTAGTCATCTGCGTGACAAATGTAATTATTAATACAAATTTTCAATGTATCAACTAAAATTAAAATTGATATGAAACAAAAAACCCTGCCGAAGCAGGGTTTGTATTTTTAAAAGGTGTTAATTTTAATTCGTTTGCCTATTTCCTCTACGTCATTTTTGAACTTTTTGTCGGTATCCATCAAATCATTCACCGTTTGGCAGGCATGAATAACTGTAGAGTGGTCACGACCACCAAAATAAGTTCCAATACTTTTTAACGAAGCTTTGGTCATACTTTTTGCGTAGTACATTGATATTTGACGAGCTTGAACAATTTCACGTTTGCGCGTTTTGGATTTAAGTTGTTCCACAGAAAGTCCATAAAATTCAGTAACTAATTTTTGGATGTAATCAATAGAAACTTCGCGTGATGAATGTTTAACAAAATTCTTCATCATCTTTTTAGCTAGTTCAATATCAATTTCCTTGCGATTTAAGGAAGCTTGAGCTAATAAACTAATCAATGCACCTTCGAGTTCACGAACATTGCTGTCGATATTGTGTGCAACGTATTCTACCACTTCTTTTGGAAGACGAATTCCATCTTGGTACATTTTGTTTTCTAAAATAACCATGCGGGTTTCAAAATCAGGTACCTGCAAATCGGCAGACAGCCCCCATTTAAAACGGGATAATAAGCGTTCATCCAAATCCTTTAAATCTTTAGGTGGACGGTCGCTTGTTAATATTAATTGCTTTCCTGATTGGTGAAGGTGATTAAATATTTGGAAGAAAATTTCTTGTGTTTTTTCTTTTTTGGAGAAAAACTGAACATCGTCTACGATAAGCACATCTACCAATTGGTAAAAGCTTACAAAATCATTGTGATTGCCATTCTTACAAGCATCATAATATTGGTTTATAAATTTTTCAGAAGAAACATACAAAACCGTTTTCTTTTCATAAATGGCTTTGATATGATTACCTATGGCATGAGTTAAGTGTGTTTTTCCTAATCCTACACCACCAAATAACATTAATGGGTTAAAGGCTGTTCCACCTGGCTTATTGGCAACAGCAAAACCGGCACTTCTTGCCAATCGGTTACAATCACCTTCAATAAAATTCTCGAATGTATAGGCAGGATTAAGTTGTGAATCAATATTCATTTTCTTCAACCCGGGAATTATAAATGGGTTGCGAATATTGTTGTTTAAGTTAATTGGTAAACCTACTTCATTTTTATGCTTGTGCTGATTTTTGGTAGGAACATTAATAGTATATGGATTGCCATTCGATGACTGGCTGTTATCTATTATTATATTGTATTCAAGTTTTGAACCCGGCCCTAATTCTTTTTCAAGGGTCTTTTTGAGCAAACTAACGTAATGCTCCTCTATCCATTCATAAAAAAACTGACTTGGCACTTGTATAGTAAGCACTTTGTTTTCCAACTTAAGTGGTTTAATCGGGTCGAACCATGTTTTAAAACTTTGAGGAAGAATATTATCCTTAATAATTTTTAAACAATTGTTCCAAACTTCAATATAGGTATCTGACATAATGTATTAATCGTAGTAAATTAATTAAATTTCAAAGGTTTAGCTTTTAAAGACTGCCTTTGTTAACATCTTGTAAAGATTGAATAAAAATTCATATAAAAAAATTTATTTATACTTGATTTTTAACAAATTTTTAACATGGAAAAATAAGGGTTTGCAACACGTTGTCCACTAATTAAGTCAAGTTTTGTTTTTGCTTACATGTATTATACTACACGTACTATATATACTGTAGTGGGTTAATCTAATTTTAGCAATTAAATCAGCATTTTTTATAAAAGAAAAAATAAGTAAATGTTGAAAACAGGTTGGTAATTAGAAAAGTTGAGCGCTTGGGAATTAAAAAGTAAATAATATTTAGTTAACAATTACATAACTAAAGCAATTTCTTTCTTTAAAAATTCAATACCTCCACGGGTAGGGTGATTTTTTTGATTCATTAATTCATTTAGGATAGCTTTTCCTAAATCAGTTCCTTTTGCATTTTCAGGCAAAGCATGGTAGGAATCGTCAACGATAGTTAATACATGTTCGCGAATTATTTTAATTAACTCCCAGGCCTGGCTCGAAACATAAATTTGTTGAGAAATATTGTGGTTAAACTCTTCACTTACCTGATGAATTATTTGCAGACGCAATTCAGTGGCAGTTTGTCTTGGTTGAGAAAGCATCATAACCAAATTATCAGGAGCAATACGTTCTAATAAAATAGTTAATCTTTCATATGCCTGAAGTTTTATAGGGGTAATAGTTCCGGCATTCTTTTCCTTTAATTCTAATAACTTTTTTTTGTAGTCTTCTTCCAAAAACTGACGCATCATTATATAGGTAGCAGAGAAAACTATAATTGATGGGATAATAAATTTAAGGATATCAACTATAACGGTAAATGTAGTGGTTTCTAAAAACAACATAGATGGCAAATGTAGTAATTTTAGGTAGTAATAACTTATACTGTTATGCAAAAAATTTGCATTAATTTTGTGTTGATTATGACGCCTGACACACTTAACGATTGCCCGATAGAAATTACCCCTGCAGCCATTGAAGAAATAAAACGATTAAAAGACAGTACCGATATTCAATCTGGTCAGGCTTTACGGATTGGGGTAAAGGGTGGTGGATGTTCCGGTTTATCATACCTTTTAGCTTTTGATGATATTAAGCCGGGTGATAATCACTACCAAGTGGGTGGAGCTAAAATAATTATGGAAAAATCGCACCTCATGTATGTTATTGGAATGCAAGTTGATTATGGGGATGGTCTTAATGCAAGGGGTTTTACCTTCTCCAATCCAAATGCCAAAGAAACCTGTGGATGCGGAACTTCTTTTTCTGCCTGATAACTTTATCGAAGTTAAAGGCTTATAAATCTAATTTGCAAAAAAATCCTTTTTGTTTGCCCAAATGAGCGTTTCATTTGTGCAATAATCCCAACAAACCGTTTGACACTTCTTCAAGATATTAGGATTGCCATTGATGCAATAAAAGCAAATATTGGTAGAGCCATACTTACCTGCCTAATTATTGCTATTGGTATTATGGCTTTGGTAGGAATGCTTACTGCTATTGATGGGATGAAAGCTTCTATCACTCAAAATTTTAGTCTTTTAGGGACCAATACATTTACAATAATTAATGGAAGTGCTTTTGTGGATTTTGGTGAAGATGATAACACTGAATACAAAACCATTGATTTAAGGCAATGTGAAGCATTTAAAGAAAGGTTTAAATTTCCTGCGGTAGTTTCAAACTATATTAGTTACTCGTGGGGGGCTGTTGTAAAATCAGCCTATGAAAAAAGTAACCCTAACGTTAACATTACCGGTGCTGATGAAAACTATTTAATAATTAATGGGCAGGAAATAGCGGAAGGCCGTTATATAACTGAAGCTGATGTTGAAAATGAATCTCAGGTTGCGGTAATAGGGGAGGAACTAAATCAGAAACTTTTTGACGGAGTCTCTTCTATAAATAAAACTATAGTAACAGGAGGAAGTAAATACTTGGTAATAGGGGTTCTAAAATCAAAAGGTCAGGCCTTCGATTTTGGATCTAATCGCATCATGATTGTTCCTTACACCACAGGTAACAAAAAGTTTTATCAGCCGGGAAGCAGCTATAGCATTGGTGTAAAGGTTACCGACCACACCATGTTGGATGCCGCTCAAAGTTATGCTACCGGAATTTTTAGAGGAATTAGGGGGTTAACTCCAAAAATGCCTACCAATTTTGATTTTCAGTCTAGCGACGGTCTATCTACAAAACTGATTTCCAGTCTTTCATTTGTGAGTGTGGCTGCTTATGTCATTGCTTTTATTACACTTTTTGGCGCTGCCATTGGGTTAATGAATATTATGTTGGTGTCCGTAAAAGAACGAACGAGAGAGATTGGAACTCGTAAGGCATTGGGAGCTAAGCGTAGCCAAATTCTTCGTCAATTTTTAATGGAAGCCATTGTTATTTGTCAATTGGGTGGTTTAGGTGGAATTGTTTTGGGATTGATAGTTGGTAACGCTGTATCCTCAATGATTGATGGGCCAATGGTTTTTCCTTGGGCTTGGATTACTTTAGCCATTGTGCTTTGCACCATTGTAGGACTTTTAGCCGGTATTATGCCGGCCCGTCAGGCTGCACGACTTGATCCTATTGAATCTTTGAGGTACGAATAAATTTCTAAATATTTGAAATCAGTTATAAATACAAATAGTTAACTTAAAAAAAAACTAGATTTTGGGATAAGGTTTCTGTCTTTTCACAATTCCCAAGACACCAAGTGCAATAACCGTCACCATTTTTCTTTCTTCGCGGGCTGCATCCACTGCTAAATCCCTTACAAGTTACCGATGTTGCCCCCCCATCGTTATTAGCCATTTCGTACAAATCTCCATTTAAATGTGGATTAAGAAGTACAGTACATTTAATAGTTCTAGCTGTATTAGAACCTAAAAGCAAGTAAGTAGTATCAAGTACGTCATAAAGAATCTCAAAAGTAGTTGTGTCTAAATCAACGTTATCTTGGCCAAGTGCCATAAATGTTTCCCATTGAATTTTAATATCAGTTAGATTTTTTGTAATAATTAAGTAATTGCCTTGTATTTCGCCAATTTTAACTGGTAAAGATTGAGATTGAACATTTTTTAAGTTAAAGATTAGGAGTATAAGGGCTAGTAAATTAAATTTGATTATATTTTTCATTAATGATCAAACGTAGGTTATTTTAAACGATACAATAAACTAATTTTTTATATGACTTTAAGATGTTAAAGTGTTTTGCAACAAAAAAAACCGCTAATCACTTAGCGGTTTTTTTTATTATAAAGTCTTTTGAAATTTTTAAGCTTCTTGAATAACGTTCAAGTTTACTTTTACTGAAACTTCGCGGTGTAAGTTTACAACAGCAGTGTATTCACCTAAAAATTTAATATCATCAACAACAATCTTTCTTCTGTCTACTTCAAATCCTTTGTCTTTAAGGGCTTGAGCAATTTGGATAGTTGTTACAGAACCAAAAATCTTACCGTTTGAACCTGCTTTTGTAAGAATATCGATAGTAGTACCATCCAATTTCTCAGCATATTCAGTAGCAATCATTTTAATTTTTTCTTGCTTGTATTTGCTTTGCTTAATGTTTTCGGCCAATACTTTAAGGGCTGATTCAGTAGCTAAGCTAGCTTTACCAGTTGGGATAAGGAAATTACGACCGTAACCGTTTTTTACAGCTACTACATCATCTTTTTGTCCCAAATTTTTTATGTCTTCTTTTAAAATAATTTTCATAATACTGTTTCTCCTTATTTTAATTGATCGCCTATAAATGGTAAAATAGCTAAATGACGGGCACGTTTTACTGCCTCAGCCACTTTACGTTGGTATTTCAAAGAAGTACCTGTTAATCTTCTTGGTAATAATTTCCCCTGATCGTTAACAAATTTCATTAAAAAATCAGCGTTTTTGTAGTCAATATATTTAATTCCACTCTTTTTAAAACGGCAGTATTTTTTCTTAAACTGCTGTGGGGAGTTGTTAAACATAAAGCTGTCGTCTTGGGCTGCTACTTTTTTGCTCATATGGCTACCTCCTTAATTTCTTTAGGTTTGTTAAATTCACCTTTGCTTCTGCGCTCGTTGTAAACAACGGCATGCTTGTCAAGGGCGATAGTTAAATAACGTAATACTTGCTCATCACGACGATACGCTAATTCAAGCTTGGCAACGATAGTTCCCGGTGCTTGAAATTCGAAAATGTGATAAAAACCTGTACTCTTTTTTGTAATGGGGTAAGCCAATTTTGTTAATCCCCAATTTTCTTCGCGGATGATGTTTCCACCTTGCTCTGTAATCAATTGGCGAAAAGATGCAATGGCTTCTTGCATTTGTTTTTCTGCCAACACGGGCGTTAGTATGATTACAGATTCATAATTTTTTAATACCATTTTTTTGAATCTTTTTTTGTTTAAAGGGCTGCAAAAGTAAGCATTGTATCTTAATTTTCAAATCTTAAAATTAAAGATACCCGGAAAAAGAAAATGGCAGATAATATCTGCCATTTTATAAATGTGATTTTTGTACGATTTTACTTTTTGGTAAACGTGAAATTTATTTTGGAGGTTGTTTCTACTTGTGTAAGAGGATTGGTAAAAACATAATCAGTTACACCTTTCATTTCTGTATCTGTAATTACCACTTGGTCAATAATCACTTTATTAGCATTTATCAAGCTAAAATAAGCCGAGTTGGTAATTTCAATCTGAGTTTCGTTGCTTATAAAACGCCAGTTTCCATCTTTTGCTGTTTGAGGTTCTGTACCACATTTTAGGGCTCCATTGTCAATGGTCATGGTGCTATCCGCATTAAAAATAATAAGATTATCTTTTTGACAATCTTCAATAAGAGGAATTTCAAACAACTCATTGAAGGTGAAATTTTGCATGCCTATCGTTGTTACAATTGGTGGATTAAAGGTAGCTTTTGTCAATAACCAGTTTGATGCCACCAATTTTTGGGTATTGGTTTTATTTGTGTTGGATGGGGCAGGAGTTTTATCCTCATCTTTACATGAAGTTAAAAGAAGTGAACTCACAATTAGTAGGGATAGTATTAGTTTAATAAATTTCATGGTTAATTATTTTTAACAAAAGTGCTTAAAATATTTCATACTGCAAAAAAAGATTAAGGAAGTGAGGATGTAATGACGAAGCAAAGAATTTTTATAATTCTAAAGCTAAAAATTTTCCGGTAATACTGTTTTTGTTGGCTGCAATTTGTTCGGGTGTTCCGGTAGCTATTATTTCGCCACCGCGTTTTCCGCCATCGGGGCCAAGGTCAATAATGTAATCGGCTACTTTTATTACATCCAAATTATGCTCAATTACCAAAACGGTATTTCCTTTTTCTACAAATTGGTTCAATAATTCAAGCAGTTTCTTTATGTCTTCAAAATGCAAGCCCGTAGTAGGTTCATCCAAAATATAAAATGTATTTCCGGTTCCTATTTTTGATAATTCGGTAGCCAGTTTCACCCTTTGAGCCTCACCACCACTAATGGTAGTGCTGCTTTGCCCCAGTGTAATATACCCCAAACCTGAATCGTGCAAAGCCTTAATTTTTCTATAGATACTTGGAATTGGTTCAAAAAAATCAACGGCTTCATCTACCGGCATATCCAATACATCGCTAATGGATTTTCCTTTGTAGCGAATTTCTAAAGTTTCGCGGTTGTAGCGTTTTCCCATACAACTTTCACAGGGGACTTCCACATCAGGTAAAAAATTCATTTCAATTACCTTCATTCCTCCACCTTGACAGGTTTCACAGCGTCCGCCCTTTACGTTAAATGAAAAACGTCCGGGTTTGTAACCTCTAATTTTTGCCTCCGGTAATTCCGCATAAAGATTTCGTATATCGGTAAAAAATCCAACATAGGTTGAGGGATTGCTTCGTGGTGTTCTGCCGATTGGCGATTGGTCAATTTTTATTACCTTATCAATGTGCTCCAAACCTTTAATGGACTTATAAGCCAAAGGTTTTTTATGCGATTTATAAACGTAATGGGCTAAAATGGGGTGAAGTGTTTCATTAATCAGGGAGGATTTTCCACTGCCTGAAACGCCGGTTACGCCAACAAATATTCCTAAAGGGATTTTTAAGTCCACATTTTTTAAATTATTCCCTGTGCATCCCGTTAATTCTAAAAATTTCCCATTTCCTTTTCTTCTTTTTTTAGGAATGTCAATCGTTAAATGGCCGTTGATATAGCCTGAAGTGAGTGTGTCGGATTTTATAAATTCTTCAGCCGTACCTGCAAAAACAATTTGCCCACCGTATTTACCGGCCTTTGGACCAATATCAACAACAAAATCGCTTTGCATCATCATATCCTTATCGTGCTCCACTACCAAAACGGTATTTCCAACATCGCGCAAGGCCTTTAATGATTCAATCAATTTTTCATTATCACGGGGATGCAGGCCAATGCTAGGTTCATCCAATATATAAAGAACTTCTTCCAGTTTTGAGCCAATTTGTGTAGCCAAACGAATACGTTGTGCTTCACCACCACTCAAGGTTCGGGCAGGGTTGTCAATGCTTAAATAATCCAAACCAACCCCTAATAAAAAACTAACTCTGGCTAATATTTCCTTAATAATTTCAGAACCAATAATGGTTTGGCGTTCATTTAATAAAGTATGAGCATTTTCAAGCCATTCATTTAGTTCGCCAATATTCATTCGGCTTAGTTCCGAAATATTTTTATCACCTATTTTATAATGCAGAGCCTCTTGCTTAAGTCGGGCACCGCCACATTCAGGACAATCTACCATGCTCATATATTCCTCGGCCCATTCGGCCATAGCATCGGTTCCTTTTTCGTTAAAAGAGGTAAGCAACATGGTGCTAATTCCCTTAAACGTGGTCTGAAAGGTTTGTTTAGCGCCACTTCCGTAAGTGTATTCTACTTCAAATTTTTCATCACTTCCATTTAAAATTACATCCATTGCTTCTTCCGAAAGTTTATTTATAGGGTCGGCCAAACTGAATTTGTATTTTTTTGCAATAGCCCTTAATTGAGTAAATGTCCAGTTCTCTCTCACTTCACCCAAAGGTAAAATGGCTCCTTTATTTATACTTTTGGTTTTATCAGGAATTATTACATCCAGTTCAATATCTGATACCGTTCCCAAGCCATCGCATTTTTGACAAGCCCCATAAGGCGAGTTAAATGAAAACGAATTGGGTTGTGGCTCATCATAACTCAAACCTGTTTTGGCATCCATCAAAAAGCGGCTAAAATGGTGTGTCACATTTTCAACAATATCCCAAACCATCATAACACCCTTTCCCACTTTTAAAGCAGTTCTTACCGATTCGGTTATGCGGGTTTTATTGCTGCTATCGGCTTCAATTCTATCAATTACAATATCTATATCATGAATTTTGTAACGGTCCAATTGCATTCCGGGTTTTATTTCGGTAATCACATTATCAATCCGCACTTTGCTGTAGCCCATTTTTATCACCTGTTCAAACAACTCGCGGTAATGTCCTTTTCGGCCTTTTATTAAAGGTGCAAGAATAACCGTGCGTTTTAGTTCAAATTTTTGAATAATGGTTTCAATAATTTGCTCCTCAGTAAATTTTACCATTTTTTCTCCCGTCAAATAGGAGTAGGCTTCACCGGCACGGGCATAGAGCAATCTTAAAAAATCATAAATTTCTGTAATGGTTCCCACGGTGCTTCGTGGGTTTTTGTTTACAGTTTTTTGTTCAATGCTTATTACCGGACTAAGTCCGTCAATTTTATCTACATCCGGCCGCTTCATTTCACCAATAAACTGACGGGCATAGGCCGAAAAACTTTCCATGTAACGGCGTTGTCCTTCGGCATAAATGGTATCAAAAGCTAAGGATGACTTTCCGCTGCCGCTCAATCCTGTAAAAACAATTAGGCTATTGCGAGGAAAGGAAAGAGTTAAATTTTTAAGATTGTGTTCTCTTGCCCCAATGATATCAATGGATGGATTGGTATAGGAGTTATTTGGATTTTGGGTTTTAGAAACTTCTGTTTTTAGAACTTTCTTACTTTCTGCACGTTTATTTCCTTTTGAATTTGGCACTATTTTTTTAACAATCCGCGAAGGTAGATAGTTTTAGGATGGAAAAATAGAGTAGGGGGAAAGATTTGTTGAAATAGGAAAATTGAAGGCTTATATTAAAATGCCATGATAAATGTCGCGTAGCGACCACCTGTTTGTAGAATTCAACACATTCAAAATGTTTCGTCCCGCAGGTGCTACCCAATTATCCATCCATCAAATCGGTAAAAATATATTTCATGTCGTATTCAATATTATAATCCTTCAATATTTCTAGGTATTCTTCTTTAAAAGACTTCTTATTATGATGTTCTTTTTGATTATGAATGTATTTACAAACAGCATCAATTTGTGAACGGCTATTGCTAAAAGCTCCATAACCGCTTTGCCAATTAAATTTCCGTTTAGTTAAATTTTCTTTATTAATAAATTCAGAACTATCGCCTTTTACAAGTTGCATCATATGAGAAACAGATTGTTTGGGGTCTAACCCTACAAACATGTGTAGATGATCTGCGACAGAATTAATTGCTAAAAGTTTGTGCCCATTGTTCTGAACTATTCCAGTGATGTATTTGTGTAGTCGTTTTTCCCAAGTTTCTGAAATCAACGCTTGGCGGTATTTTACAGCAAATATGCAATGAATATAAATTTGGGTATAGGTATTTGGCATAGCTAATAAATGAACTCCAAAAATATTCATTTATTCTTATTTGGGTAGCCCCTACGGGGCAAAAATCACTATAATAGTTTTTCTACAAATAGGTAATCGCTACGCGACATTTGTTTACAAAATTTAGTTGCTAACGATAAAAGGCAGCCCCAAAGCGATATAAGATTACATAGGA
Source organism: Chitinophaga pinensis (assembly GCA_945897885.1). Classification (GTDB taxonomy): domain Bacteria; phylum Bacteroidota; class Bacteroidia; order NS11-12g; family UBA9320; genus JABWCE01. Next base: position 38,092 of record CAMDGU010000007.1, on the reverse strand, counting down.
TTATTTCTTCTGTTAAAAACAGGCAGTTGCATCGCAACATTTGTTTACGAACTTTATTGCCTGCTATATTGGTTGGCCCTAATGGACAAAAGGTGACATATTATTTCTACGACAAACAGGTAATCGCTACGTGACATTTACAATACCAAGCTTAGTTTAAATAATTAAGACAATTTTGCCTTGCCCTGAAAGGGCTAACTGTTTGTAGGAATAATCAATTGAAGATTTTTGCCCCATAGGGGCTACACAATCAAGGCAAATAGTAATATTAAATCTCCCTCACCCCTTCAATCTCAAACACCAAATTTTCACCATAGGCTTTAGCTGGGGTTTGAAAGCCCGATTGATAGTTACCATTCAAAACTTTCTCCGCAATTAATAAACTTGCGGTAGCAGTCAAATTATACGCTTCAGGTGTTTTTATTCGGGTGGATAATGTCTCACCTTTTTGGTTTTTTACTTCGGCCCATACAAGGGAATATGATTTTTTACGTTCCTCAAAATTTGGTCCCGCCGGTTTGGAGTCAATCTTATTTTGGATAAATTTCCTTACCCATTGTGTTCTCAATAACCAATTTACCAAACCTTGAAATTTTAAAGCTTTATAAACCGTTGGCTTAACACTCATATAGGACTCAATATTTGGAATGCCGGTGCTAACATAGGCCGTACTTATATCACCCCAGGGAATGCTCATGGTAAATAATTTTTTCTCACCAAAATCTACCCACATCCCGTTCTTTCCTAATGAAATTGGAATTAATTTTCCTTCAACTCTTCGCACGGCTTTTTCACCCAAGCGGCTGGCCACTGTGCTTGCCGTACCATGTGAAACGCCACCTTAAATATTTGTAAATGCAATTTTTAAATGTGAAGCATCGGGCATTTTATTTTTTAATTTTAAGACTACACAATCTGTTGGCACTACATCAAAACCTGTACCTGACATTAGCATTATTCCTGCAAGCTTAGCTTTTTCATCATAGGTTTTTATTATTTCAAAAACCTTAATATCTCCGTTTATATCCAAGTAATGGGTTTTAGCTTCAATACAAGCCTCCACCATTTGCGGAGCAGTATTTATAAAAGGTCCTGCCGCATTTATTAATACTTCACCTTCGTTTAGTAATTCCACCAAAGCCTCATGATTATTCAAGTCAATGGCTTTGTAAGGATAGCCTGTTTTCTCCGATTGAATTTTTAACCGTTTCTCATTTCGTCCCGCCAGTAAAATTGTAGTTTTTTTTGATAAACTTTCATCTACAATTAATTCGCCGGTATAACCGTATGAGCCGTAAATAATGATTTGGTATTTTTTCATTGGTGGTTCAAAGGTTATAAATTTGAAAGGAATAGCAAGGATTATTATTAAATTTTAGAAATGAGATGCCTCGTGCCTCGGCATGACAGCGGCTGTGAATTGTCTTCCCGACGACAGGAGGGAACTTTAGCGAGCAGAAATGCCTCGTGCCTCGGCATGAGAAGCTAATAAAAAAGCCTCCGAAACTAAATCCGGAGGCTAATGTTTATTTTTTTTTAAACTTTCCCAAAGTTTAAAACTTTGGAAAAGTTAGTTATCAATTATGCTAAAACAATAATCTTGTTTTTCAAAAATTCAACAATACCACCGGTTATCTCAAATTCTTTACTTCCTTCACTGGTTTTAACAACGATAGTACCTTTTTCAAGGCTTGAAATAATATTAGCGTGATTATTCAATGTTTCAAATTTTCCGCCAATACCCGGAAATTTAACCGAAATGGCTTCGCCTGAAAACAAGGATTTATCTGGAGTGATAATTTCTATTTGCATAGTATTAACGAGTTTCAGCTAACATTTTTTCACCTTTCGCTATAGCGTCTTCAATGGTTCCTACAAGGTTAAAAGCCGCTTCAGGATATTGATCCACTTCACCGTTCATGATCATGTTAAATCCTTTGATAGTTTCGTTAATCTCAACCAATACACCTTTCATACCTGTAAACTGCTCGGCCACATGGAAAGGCTGAGACAAGAAACGCTGAACACGACGGGCTCTGTGTACTACCAATTTATCTTCCTCAGATAATTCGTCCATACCAAGGATGGCAATAATATCTTGTAATTCTTTGTAACGTTGTAAAAGTTGTTTTACGTTTTGAGCGCAATCATAATGGGCATCACCTAAAATATCGCGGCTAAGAATACGCGATGTTGAATCCAATGGATCCACCGCAGGATATATTCCTAACTCAGCAATTTTACGACTCAATACCGTAGTGGCATCTAAGTGGGCAAATGTTGTAGCAGGAGCAGGGTCAGTCAAGTCATCGGCAGGTACATAAACCGCCTGAACAGATGTGATAGAACCACGTGTGGTAGAGGTAATACGTTCCTGCATTACACCCATCTCAGTAGCCAAAGTTGGCTGGTAACCTACCGCTGATGGCATACGACCTAAAAGAGCCGATACCTCAGAACCTGCCTGAGTGAAACGGAAAATGTTATCGATAAAGAAAAGGATATCTTTTCCACCGCTTTGTTCATCCCCATCACGGAAATATTCAGCAATTGCCAAACCTGATAAAGCTACACGAGCACGGGCTCCGGGAGGTTCGTTCATTTGTCCGAAAACCAAAGTGGCTTGTGATTTTTCTAATTCTTTTGTATCAACCTTGCTCAAATCCCATCCACCTTCTTCCATGCTGTGTTGAAATTCTTCACCGTATTTTATAACGCCAGATTCAATCATCTCTCGCAATAAGTCATTTCCTTCACGGGTTCTTTCACCAACACCGGCAAATACCGACATACCTTCGTAAGCCTTGGCGATGTTATTGATAAGTTCCATAATCAAAACCGTTTTACCAACACCGGCACCACCAAATAAACCAATTTTACCACCTTTTGCGTAAGGCTCTAAAAGGTCAATTACTTTAATACCTGTGTATAATGGCTCAGATTGGGTAGAAAGTTTATCATAGGTTGGAGCTTCCTGGTGGATATTACGTCCATTTTGGTTGCTCAATTCACCAATACCGTCAATGGCTTCACCTACCACGTTTAATAATCGGCCACGAATACTTTCACCGATTGGCATTTTAATACCTCCTTCAGTGTCTACTACTTCCATTCCACGAAGCAATCCTTCGGATGAATCCATGGCGATAGTACGAACCAGGTTTTCACCTAAATGCTGCTGAGCTTCAAGAACGATACGAGTTCCGTCATCACGGGTTACGTATAGGGCATCATAAATTTTGGGAAGTTTTGAACCTTCACCTTCAAAGCTAACGTCCACTACCGGACCGATGATTTGAACGATTTTTCCTTTATTTGACATGTGTTGAGGTATATGTGAATTTTGCCGCGAAAATAGATTTTTAAATTTAATTATAAAAGCCGTGGGGGAAATATTTTGTCGGAAGCAGGATTTTTAAAATGGATGAATTTTTGGAATATTTTTTGTTTCTATAAAATTCTGTAAAATCATTTTCAATTTACCTATCGACAGATTTCTCCTATCGTCTGAATCACAAAATTGATTGACTGTCTTTCCGACAATAGGAGGAATCTAAATCAATTCCCAAATCTTATTTAAACTCCACCACCACATTTTCACTTTCACCTTTTTCATTCACAATTTTTAAGGTATAAATTCCTTTGGCGGGTTTCAGCAGCCATTCAAATCTATTGCCTGTAAACGATTCTTCTTTTACCAGTTTACCTGTAATATCAATCAAACTCAGATGAAACTTACCTGATTCTCCGGTTTCTATTACCAAATAATCACTGGCGGGATTTGGGTAAATTTTTAACCCCTGAAGTTTTATTTTAGATATGGATACCGAATAACCAAAACCATCCGACAAAGGCGATAAACAGCCATTGGCATCGGTATGTTCTACAAAATAGGTGGCAGTTTTTACAGGTGAATAATTTTGAGCCGTGGCTCCTGTAAGTTTTGAAGTTCCTTCATACCATTGGTTTCCGGTAGGGTAGCTGGATGATAAGACAGTTCCTGATTTGGTAATTGTTGGTTTGTTAGGTATAGGCCAAACGGTGAATTTAATTTTATTGGAAGTATCACTGCAGCCATTGCTGCCAATACCTACCGAATAAATTTCGTCTCTATCAATAGCATCGTTAAGGGTTACCGAATTGCCTGTATTGGTTTTCCAAAGCACATTGTTTTTAAACAAATCATAGGTAGCACCTCCCGAAAAATTGATAACTACATTCTCACCTTTACAATGTGCATTGTCGGTATCGGGATTGGTGATGGTAATGGTTGGTAGGGATAAAACTGTTAAATTTATACTGTTTGATGAATCGGTACAGCCATTAGTGTTTGTTCCTGTAACATGAATTCTATCGCCGTTTTTCATACCAAATAATGTATAAGGGCTTGTAATATTAAAATTCAGCATGCTTCCATTTTGGTAGATATCGTATTTGGTGCCTCCTGTAAAATTAACCGTTATTTTCTCACCATCGCAGGTTGTGTTGTCGCTATCTGGATTGGTAAGTGAAACGCTAGGTAAATCTAGTACTGTTAGTTTTATGGTATTGGAAATAGATTTACATTTATTGCCGTCATATCCTATGGCATATAATTCTTCCTTATCGCCGGCATTGCCAAAGCTTAACGGATTGCCATAAGTGGTTTTCCAAAAGGTATTGTTTCGGTAAAGGTCATACGAAACCCCTCCCGAAAAATTAATATTTACATTTTCGCCCTTGCAGGTGGTATTGTCAGTATCGGGATTTGTGATGGAAATGGTGGGTGGTGCAAGCACTGAAAGTATTAACTTGTTCGACCGGTTTCGGCATCCTTCCTTTGAGTATCCATAAATATATACTTCATCATCTTTAACCACATCTTTTACATAAAGCACACTGTCTGTTATCTGTTTTACAAACGAATTGTTTAAATAAAAGTCATATTTAATACCGCCTGAAAATTTTAAAAGAATGCTGTCTTTTTCGCAAACGGAACTGCCCGACGGGCTGGATATTGAAACCGTAGGTAAGGGATAAACAGTGAATTTTAACGTATCAGAAGTAGCAGAACAACCATTGGTAGCAATACCTATTAAATACACCACGTCTTTGTCTTTTATATCTTTGGTCGTAAGCGGACTGGTGGCATTGGCTTTCCAAATACTACCATTTTTATAAAGATTATAGGTGGCAGCTGTTGAAAAACTTAAAACCACATTATCACTGATGCAATGCGAATTGTCTTTATCATTATTAAATAATTTTACGGTTGGTCGGGTTTTAATTGATAAGGTGATCGACGATGACTTGGCAACGCAACCAAAGGTATCCGTGCCTTCCACATACACAACATCATTATTAGCAAAGTCAATAGATTTGAAGTAGGAGGCAGTAGTGTTTTTTATCAGCGTATTGTTTTTAAAAATTTGATACGATTTGGCTCCTGTAAAACTAAAATGAATGGAATCACCTGAACATATTAAGCCTGTATTATTAAGCTTTAAAGTTACTTTGGGATTGCTGATTTTAAACTTAAGGGTATTGGAATAGCTGGAGCAATTTTTGGTACTTGAGCCCAAAACGGAGATAACATCATTATCATTTATTCCCGCGGTGGTGAAGGGGTTTGAGGTTGCTGTTTTCCAAAAGGCACTGTTTTTATAAAGATCATAATTGGTAGCCCCTTTAAATGAAAACGTAGCCGCAGTATTGATACAAAGCACTAAGTCGGTATCACTGCAGGATACACTTACATTAGGAACGGTATCTACCACAAATTTTAAAACATCCGACGAATCTTTGCAGCCTTTGGCATCCACCCCAAAAAGCTGAAATTTATCATTGTTGGCTAAGGTTCCGGGCTTTATAGTAGAGGTAAAACTACTTTTGAACGGGGACGAATTTTTAAACAATTGATAGGTAGAAGCACCGCCTCCGGTAAGCACAATGCTATCATTCATACATACATTTAGGTCGGCATCCGATGAAGTAATGGTTACGGTAGGATTGGTATTTCGTGTAAACTTTAAAATATTGGAAGTATCAATACAGCCGGTAGTTCCTTTGTACTTAGCCATGAGTGAGTCGCCTGTTTTGGCTATTACTCTTTTGGCTTGGGTGGAGGTGTAGGATTGGATAAATTTAAAGGAGTTCCCCAGTAAATCAAAGGAACTGCAACCTGTAACTTTAAGCGTTACGGTATCGTTTTCACATACATTCAGGTTGGAATGTGAACTTATAGATATAACTGGGAAAGTATCTCTTAAAAATTTTAACGTATCGGAGGATACCAAACAGGATTGGTAAGAGGCTGAAACTGTTAAGTAATGCATTCCTAAACCTGGTTTTATTTTCGGTTTTTTATTGTTTCCCGGTGAAGCAACTAATGTTTTTCTGTCGTAAATTTTAAAGTTTGAATAGGATGAATTGATGTTTAGTTGTAAGGAATCTTTACCACATGATAAAGTATCCATTTTGCTAAAGGTGGGTTTGGTTAAAGTTCCGTAATAGGTGAAACTATTTGACACGCCATCTTCAAATACGGTTCCTGCCGGGCTAGTTGAAACAACTTTTAATTAATAGGAATTACTTTCTCCAATTCCCGAAGGCATAATTAATTTAAAACTTCCGTCTGCTTTTGTAGAACTAACAGAGTCAATAATTTTTGTACCCGAATTAAAGGAGCCTGATTTGTCGGATAGTATTAGTTTAAATTTATTGCCGCTTTTAAAATTAAATTTAGAAGCATAATCCACCTTGATAGTATCGTATGAGCAGTAGGCTGATTTATTGGTTTGTCCTGTTTTTACATAGCTGGTATAGGTAATATAGCGTTTATTGGTTGCTACAGGTTTTGCAAAATCAAAGTATATTTCAGCCTGATTGCTGAATTGTATATCTTTATTCATTGCCGGATTAATGTCTATCGAAAAATCAAAATGACCAATACTTTGTTCTTTGCTTACCGAGGTATCTACCAAATAAATATTGGGGAAGGTAACTTTAAGCACATTGGTATTGAGGCTGTAATCATAGGCATGGCTGGCTCCGTTAAAAGTAAGAGTTTGGGCCAGTAAAGCATAATGTAGGGTATCAACCACCGTTATATTTACAGCGGTATCGGTGCCTGTGTTTTGAAACTGAACAAAACACCTCAATTTATTTCCTTCACGCCAGGCAAAGCCATTGGTAAGGTGTTCTTCTTTAATGTTTGGGTCTACCGCGGCTACTATTTTTATAAGCTGTTTATCATAATTGTTCGTTTTTACTACATCCTTTGATATTCCAGCAGTATCAAGCCACACATGGTTGGTCATAGTGTCGTTTAATTTTGTGGTGGCAGTATCGGCTTTAAAAGAAATAGTGAAGGAAGTGTATTCGTCCATTTTTAAAGTAGGTACTGAAAACTTTATTAAAGTATCATTTTTTATTAAAGCTTTAACAGCCGTATCATATTTCAATTTTTTGCTGAACTTAATCCATACGTTAGCATTTGATATGGTTTTATTTCCATTGTTTTTTACTACAATGGAGGCTTTTGTATGAAAGCCCCTTCTATAATTTTGGCTAGAAAGCAAGGAGGCAGAGAGTTCTGTTATATTCGCTGAATCATAAATGGCAAAATCCAAATTTTTGAAAAGCGTATCATTAAAGATGCTAACGTTATAAGGATTTGTAGGGCATTTTACAAAAGTGAAAACACGTTTGGGATAAACCTTTACTTTGTAATCACCCGCAGGTACTTTGAGTTCCCACTGCCCCTTACTATCTGTAGACGATGAAAAATCTCCTGGTTCTGTGTAAACAAACTGATTTTTTAAACGAGCCTCCAAGCTATCAGCCTTGCAGTTTTTTAAGGTGTCGGAATATACCGAGCCACTTAAAACCATACTTGGCATACCGCCTAATTCTAATGAATAGGTTTTTCCTGCCGTTACCGTTTGCGACTTATTGCAAACAAACGAGGCATATTTACCCGTCACACTAAAATAGTATGTATTGGCGGGAAGCCAGCCACCAAAGTGTCCTGATGAATCGGCCATAAAAGCTACTGATAATCCTGAATCGGCTGATACCTGTCCTCCTGGAATGGTATACTCAAAACTATCGCGTTTGCAGTTTTTATTGGCATCATAAAAAACAGTTCCTTCTACCCAGTCTAGTTCAGCTTTTTTTCTAACCCATACATTTATTGATTTATGGGTTATAGCATTGTAATCACAATTGTTATCCCGCGCTTGTAATACCAATAAATAAGGCTTGGTATTATTTAAGCCCATAGGTTTCCATTTAAAAATGGCCGATGGATTTTTAGCTGTTTTATCTATTAATGTAAACGATGCAGTTGTTGATTGCAATGGAACAAATGCAGGCATCGTGAAATTTACAGTATCATTTAAAATAGGAGAACCTGTTTTTGGAATAATTATATTATCCGAAGTTTTATAAGTGAATTTGGATTCGGTACTATCGGACAGATAAATGTTATCAGGACCATTAACAGAGGGAACACTATTGTCAGCCATGTTAGTTACCCAATATTGAAGGTCTCGGGTTACATATCCTACCAATACATATTTACCGGTAGCAGAATCTTTGTGATAATCATAGATTCGAACAGCAGCAATGGTTGATTCGTTGCAATCCGTAGGGGTAAAAACCATATCACCTTTAAATCTATCCAAGTAGAATCCGCTTGGAGGCGTTGCTTTCGGAGCAGCTGGTGTACATGACCCTTTGCAATAAACGGAAAATGGAATTGTGGAACTTTTGCCTCCAACCCAATAAGTTTTTCCAGACCAATCTGTCATGGGGTCAACTAATTCATACACCAAAGAATCATTATCTGTAAAATCGCGAGCAGCAATGTTATAGTGCACTGGTTGATTGCATTTTAAAATAGGTATTGGCTCGGTGTAAGAAATAGCCGAACTGTTTTTATACCATTTACACAAATCTATCATACTCCATACCCAAAAATTTTGACTTGTAGCTCCAGTAGTTATATCACTATTTCGGCAACATTGTCCGGCTCCAATTTGTACTTTGCAAACTCCATTCTTTGCCGCTGTAGTTAAATCAATAGTAGCTTTATAGCTGTGTTTTTCGACACCTTTACCACTTGTTTTATTTGCTGGATAGCATTTTTTGCAGTAGTAATACAAGTCGGTGTAACATCGGTTATACTAACTAAAGTTAAAGAGACGCTACTGTATATTGTAGTACCTTTCTGGACATCAATTACACTGCAGTTTACACCTGAAAAGGGAATTCCCCTGCAATCCCTATAAAAATCAAAATATACTTCATATTTATACTTTCCAACACTCTTATAAGTAATCTGACCTCCCATTAAATGAGTAGCCTTAGATGTATATGAATTGCCAATAAGCGCAATTAGAAAGAAGAAACTTAGTTTAAGAAATTTCATTTGTCAAATATATAGTAAAAGGAGTTTTAAAATTAAACATCGAATAAAAGCCAAGTTTTAATAAGAAGCAAATTTGCTTCAAACTATTTTTTATTTATCTCAAATTTCGTTGCCGTGCAATTGCGGGACGAAGCGTTATTAAAACGGATTGGAAACAGGGTAAAAGAACTGCGTAAAGTTCAGAATCTTACCCAAGACCAATTGGCGTTTGAATGCGGTGTTATGCGGTCGCAAATTGTTCGTATAGAAGGAGGAAGTTTGAACAGTTCCATCTCTACCCTTTATACCATAGCCAAAGTTTTGGATGTAAGTATTGATGATTTGTGCGGGTAAATGATGCGGTAGATTTTTTTATATTAAGAAGTTAGAGACGCAATGTTTGCGTCTTTTTTATTGCAATACTATATTGATTATATGCGAAGCATTTCGTCTCTACTGTTTTATGAACCAATTCACAGCCCCATAGGGGCAAAATGTTTGTAGAAAGAAAGTTCTTAGGTGGCCGCAGCCCCGTAGGGGCTGCCCAATAAAAAAGCAGGAATAGGGTAGCTCCTACGGAGCAAAACAAAACCACTAAAAATGGTTACAAATAGGTAGCTCCTATGGGGAATTTTTTACTGTAAGTTCTCATTAAAACTTGATATTTATTGCCGTTTAGTATCTATAGAAAGAATTGCTTTGAGATTCCTCGTGCCTCGGAATGACAAAGTGCCTGGGTTTGTCATTCCGACTATAGGAGGAATCTGAATGATTATTAAAAGAGATTCCTCGTGCCTCGGAATGACAAAGATTGGAGTAACTGGGAATGATACTAATCGTTAACTACGAAGCATCTCGTCTCTACTTTTTATAGATAAATTTTATAACCAATACTATGCCCCATCGGGGCTAAATGTTTGTAGAAAGAAAGGTGTTGGAGGTCGCAGCCCCTTAGGGGCTGCCCAATAAAAAAAACAGGAACAGGGTAGCTCCTACGGAACAAAAACAAAACCACTAAAAATGGTTACAAATAGGTAGCCCCTATGGGGCATTTTTTACTACAAGTTCTCATTTAAGCATGTGATTTTATTGTTTCCTTAGAGACTCAATACTTTGTGTCTTTTTTATTTAGGGCAATTGTAATCGGTAGCCGCGAAGCATCGCATTTTTTTTGCAATACTATATTAGACGCGAAGCATCTTATCTTTAAAAAATGTATCCTCCTGATTGTTTTGTCATTCCGACGAAAGGAGGAATCTGAATGATTATTAAAAGAGATTCCTCGTGCCTCGGAATGACAAACCCAATGGATTGTAACGGGTTTGTAGCATAATCCTACAATCCTAAAAATTTTAGTCAATTTTATTTACCTTTGAAATTTAATTTTATTTATGCGGCTAATTCTACTCACTTTTATCTTAAGCTATTTCTCATCGGTTTTTGCTCAATCCATATCTCCGGTTCATCTTAAATCAGGTGATTATTTTCCTGTACCGGTTGAAAAAGCAACCCTTACTGCCCAAGACAGGTTTGTTATTTTGCAGTTTAAAACACTGCCCAATACGGATACTTTTTATACGCAAACCGGAATACGCCTATTGGATTATTTGCCTGACAACAGCTTTTATGCGGCATTGCCCAGTAATTTTACTAAAGAACAATTACCCCAAATCGTAGTAGGAATTTTAAAAATTACCCCGGCCATGAAAACGGACCTTGCAGCGTGGATTAACCGTTCGGTAACGGAAATAAAACTGGTGTATTTTGAAACAGCCGATATTGCCAAAATTTTAAAACAAATAGAATTAAGTGGATTTGTTGTATCACGCCATTACCAAGGGTTTCAAACGATTTATATAAAAGCTAAGCAAGACTATTCATCCCTTTTGAATATAGCTGAAATATACTGGGCCGAGCCGGCTTACGGAAAACTGGTAACCAATAATTTTGTAGAAAGAACCAACCATCGAGTCAATGTGATAGGGGATAATAGCCGCCCGGGAAAAGGACTAACTGGTGAAGGAATAAAAATGGGAGAGTGGGATGGAGGCGATGTGGGCAGTCATGAAGATTATAACAGCCGCCTTACAGTAGTAAAAAAACTATATGGCATTAGTAGCCACGCTACTCACGTTTGCGGAACTATGGCAGGTGCCGGAAACATTGAACCCGATGCCAAAGGAATGGCTCCTAAGGCAAGAATTTACAGCTGGGATTTTTATGGGGATATAACCACTGAAATGGATACCAACTATAAAAAATATGGATATACTTTAACCCAAAATTCGTATGCTTATAGTCCAAGTGATGACCCTTGCGTGTTGCGTGGAAATTATGATGCAACCAGTCGCGAGTTGGATTTAATAGTTGAAAAATATCCAAATCTATTGCATGTGTTTGCTGCCGGAAACTCACGTGGTGATAATTGCCGTTCAGGTGGTTTTAAAACGGTGAACAGCGGTTTTCAATGTGCCAAAAATGTGATGGCAGTAGCGGCAGTTACCAGTATAGACGGTGATGCAGGTTTTAGCGGTTGCGGGCCTACCCGCGATGGTAGAATAAAACCGGAAGTAAGTGCTGTGGGGGTAAATGTTTACAGTACTATTCAGGGCAATACTTATCAAGGTGGATGGAATGGAACCAGTATGGCTTGCCCCGGTGCCAGTGGAACTACGGCACTTTTGTATGAATATTACTTTAAAAAATACAGTGTATTGCCCGATGCCCATTTGGCTAAAAATTTTATGGCCAATTCGGCCGATGACATAGGAAATGCCGGTCCTGATTTTAGATACGGTTTTGGACGTATCAATGGAAAACGGGCTATTGATTTAATTGATAAAAAGGCGTTTCAACTGGATTCGATAAAGCAAAACAACACCGATTATGATACTTTAAAAATTCCTAAAGGATTGCATAAACTTAAAATTATGCTGTGCTGGAGCGATAAAGCGGCTTCAATTCCGGCCAAACCCTGTTTGATAAATGACTTGGATTTAACTGTAATTGACAGTTCGGGCACTACCTACAAAGCCTGGGTTTTGGATACTGTATCGCATAATGCCATAGCACAAAGAGGAAGGGATAGTTTAAATAATATTGAACAAGTAACCATCGATAATCCACCCTCAGGAAGATTGATAATAATGGTAAAGGGCAAACGGGTTACTACCTCGTTTCAAAATTATTCGTTAACCTGGGATATGGTAAATACTGGTGTAACGGTAACTTACCCCAATGGGCAGGAATCGTTTCCTCCACCATCATCAGCCGGTGTGGCCCAAACCATAAGATGGGATGCGTATAATTTAACAGGAAATGCAAAAATTGAATATTCCGACGATAAAGGAACTACCTGGAAAACGGTGGTTAGTTCAGTATCTGTAGCCCAAAAATATTATACATGGAGCAATGCTTCTGATACCATTAACACCAATACAGCTTTAATAAAAATTACCGCTGGAAGCTATACCGATATGAGCGATACCACGTTTACCATTTATAAAATACCTAGCACACTTGTTGGAATTATTTGCGATAGTCAGGTTCATTTTCGCTGGCCCAAACAAAAAGATGCTGTAGCTTACAAATTGTATCAACTAAAGGTGGGTGAAATGAAACCTGTGTATACCGGAACTGATACTTTTTTTACCGTAAAAGCTTTAAATAATGGTGTTGCATACTGCTTTTCATTAAGCAGTATTTCAAAATCCGGTGGCGAAAGCCAGCGAATGGTGGCCAAAAGTTTTACGCCGGTTTCTACTGTAAAGCCTCCGAGGATTACTTTAGATTTATTAGATGTAGCTGGATGTAAAAATACTAATTTAGTTTTGAAATCAACCTTTACGGGAACAGCCACTATTACAGCATTATGGCAACGAAGTAACAATAAAGGGACAACATGGAATACTTTAACAGGAAGAGTTTCGGATACACTTTTGCTAAATAAACCAACTTTTGCCCAAAACGCTTGGAAATACAGAAGGGTGCATTATAATGCCTGCGAAGGAAGGGTTTATACTAAAGAAGCCATAGTGGAAATTGATACTGCTGTACCTTATTTTACAGTACCTAAGGATACACTTGGCTGTATAGGTGCCCCTTTTACTTTAAAAATTCACAATCTTAAATCGGTTTCTAAACCTTTCGTTAACTGGATTTATAATTACAATATAATTATGGATCCGTTTATTTATATCAAACAGAGTTATGAACCTTTTATAAAATTTGATAAGCTTACCACCACCCAAAATCAATCCACCGCCGTAAGAGCCTACAATGGTTGTGGTTTTATGGGATATAATGTAATTGATGTAACTGTAGCTCCAAAACTTTCCATAAGCTGGAAAGATTTTGATACCATTTGCCTTGGCAAACAATATACGTTAAAACCTAAAATAACAGGAGGAAATACAGCATGGTATAAGCATAAGTGGGCAGGACCGGGAGTTAGTTCAACCAAAGAATGGATTTTTGTAAAACCCGATACCTCTACCCTTTACTATTATACTTTGAATGACGGAGGTTGTTCGGTTGATAGTATTAAAGATTCCATTTATATAACCGTGAGACCTAAGCTTGAACTATTTACATCAGGCGATACAACGATTTGTGCAGGAACTCCGGCACTGCTTAGTGCCTGGGCCAAGGGTGGAAATGGTAAATATAAATTTACCTGGAACAACGGATTGCCAGTATCAAAACAACATCAAGTGTGGCCTGCAAAAACAACGGTATATTACATAACACTAAGTGATAGCTGCTCATCGGCAAATCCTTTGGATAGTATTGTGGTAAAGGTTTTACCTTCATTAAAGGTGCAACTTGGTGCCACAAAAGATACCTTGTGCATAGGGCAAAATACAACGATAACGGCCACAGCCACCGGCGGAAAAAGAAAGGGATATGTGTTTTTTTGGAGTAACAATCAAACCGATTCGGTTATTAATGTTAGTCCCATAGTTACCACAACCTATTATCTTACTTTTAAAGATGGATGTTCCAACGAGATTGTGAACGATTCTATAAAAATTAAGGTAAGAGAGCCTTTGTCCCTAAAAATTACAGCACCCGATACGGTTTGCTCTAATCTTCCTTTCATCATTTCAGCAGATGCAACGGGCGGTAATGCTCCTAATTATAAAATAAACTGGAACCGTTTTTCAACATCCGGAAATTTAAAAATTGACAGTACTAAAGTTGGTGTTTGGGAAAAGGCGGTTTTAACTGATAATTGCACCTCATTACCAGAAATTGATAGCGTTTGGGTTGATGTTTATGAATTACCAAAAATTATAGCTGCCAAGGATACCACCTTGTGTTTTGGCCAAAAGCATACATTTTATTTTCTAAATTATGGCGGAAAACCTCCCGTAAATTACTGGTGGGAATTAAATAAAGCACTAATTAATCAACCAATAGTAATTATTGAACCAACCCAACAAGGGCAGTTAAATTATATATCAGTGATTAAGGATGGTTGCGGTTTTTCACAACAGGATACTACCACTATAAATGTATTGGAAAAGTTGGATATTACCCCAAAAAGCATTCAAAAATGCAGCCATCAAGATTCAGTAATATTATTTAAATCTTCAGGCGGTTTACCGGCACTTACCCAATTGACTTGGTTAGACGGTACTCAAGGATTTTCAAAATCCTTTAAAGAAAAAGCTTCAAAAAACTATGCAGTAATTGCAAACGATGGATGCAGCGACACAGCCATGTTTGCCATTCCTGTGGTGGTGGATGAATTTGGAGTAAATGATTTTAAAATAGAATCGGTAATTGATAAAACGGTAACCTTAAAAGCTACTGTTCTGCAACAAACCGTGGATTGGGATTTTGGGGATGGCGATTCTAAAAACACCAACGATACCTTGGTTGAAAAAATTTATGAAGACTATAACAGCTACACTATTTGCCGTAAACAAACCGACAGGATTGGATGCACGAGCATTATTTGTAAAAATGTGGATGTAATAAATGTGATGAAAAATGAATGGTTTATTATGACGATTTCGCCCAATCCTAATAATGGAAAATTCAATCTTTTGTTTAATAAAATACCCGGAAATTTAAAGGTTGAAGTGGTGGATGAACTGGGCAAATTGCTATTTAGTCAATCGTCATTAAACTATGTAGGTACAAGTTTTGATATCAATATTGGATCTGTTGCTGCAGGAATTTATTTGCTAAAAGTAACCATGAATGAAGAAACTGTGATTCGAAAAATAGTGGTGAAATAAAGGCATTAATATCTGCTTAAAGTTTTAAAAGTTCCTTTCCAAAACTTTAATTTCGTATTTCCATTGGCAAAGTTTCTTAAATCATATTTTATCGTAGCTATGTACTTGTTTTCAAGCACAGCTATTTTTGCTGCAAGTACTTATAAACCTGCCAATGGCGATAAGTTTACCTATAAAATTTCTCATACTTTTGGAAAGCGATATTCTGCTACGTTTATTTACAACCAAAGCCAAAAGATTCCAACTTTTTATTATCGGTGGGGAAGTGAAAGTTTAAGCTGGGGCACTTGGCTGGAACCCAAAATAAATAGTAAGTCAATTGGCGTAAATCTGATGGATACAGCCCAACTTTCTAAAAGTAATTTGCTGTATCTCAACCATTCGCTTTATAAAAAAATAAAGTCGGGTAAAAAAATAGTTTTAAACCTTAAAGGCGAAGCGTTAGAGTTTACAAAGTCTAAAAATACTGAAACAGATTTACCTATTAACGAGGCTGGTTTAAAATTTAAAGTATTAAATGCCACGTCAAAAGATAAAAAGTGGGTGATTAGTATAATTGATAATGAGTTTTTTCCTTTGATAATAAGTATAGCAGGAAATATTTCATGGCAATTGCAATCTATCATTCCAGCACCAGTTTTTCCTATTACACAAAACCTATTAGGCATGCCGTTCGACTCCAAACAATCGGATATGTTCAAATCCTATATTAAGGAAACTTGCGAAATAATAGAGTTCAAATACACCGATAACTTTAAAAAAGTGGTTTTTAATGAATATTTCTGCCCTATAGTAGGAGTGAGGTTTTCCTTAAAAAATGATACACTGGTTTCTCTTCAATTGGTAAGTGAAAATTTTAAAGAAAACGGTCACGACTGGAAAACCTATCAAGGCTATGTTTGGGGAATTTATAAACTTGGTGATAAGAAATCCAGTATAGAAACTGAGTATGGTAAATCTGTTTCAACCCGGGAAGGGAAAAATTATTACCCTTTCAAAAAATTCTATTTAATATATAATGATAACGAAGATCTTGAATTGGTGGAGTATGAATAGAACAACTATTTATGGCAAATATGTAATTATTTAATAAGCCAAAATTTCAAATACAAAGCATATCTTTGAGTCATGAAGATTTTTTATCTTGCTTTTCTATCAGCATTTTTAATTCAATCATGCGAAATAGATAATGGAAAAGATTCTGTTTCAAAACCATTTGTGGATAATAGACTTTATGGCTTTGAGGGTTATGTAATAGAGGAAGGAACCAAAAAGCCCATTGATGGGTGCAAGGTTTTAATTACAGGTCAAGATTTTAAACCTCTCACAGTTTTTTCGGATAGTTTAGGATATTTTAATGCTTCAAGTAATAAAGGGCTTTATGCAGAAGGTGAATACCAGATTAATATTACCCACCCACTTTACGGTTTAATAATAAGAAAAGAAACGAGGTTATGGGCTAATTGGGTAAATAAGAATATTTATTGGTGCTGTCCACCGGGCTGGATTAATATTTTTCTTAAAACAAAGAAAAAACTAAGCAAAAATGATATTGTCGGATATTATTTTGGTGAAATGGAATTACCAGATCAAGATTACTATTTTGTGAAGGGTTCTGAAAGAGAAAATATTGATACCATCTTAAGATTTAAAATCAATATGAAAGAAAAGGATTCTTATGGTATGTATGGTGCAAAATATATTTTTCGTGATTCAATTCTTACAAAAACCGAATTGAATTTTATTATTTACAAATCCGATACAGTTAACTATGAAGTACTGTTGTAATTATCCTTCCAAAGCCTTCCTCACCATTTCCGAGGCTACTTTAGGGTCCGCTTTTCCGCCGCTAAGTTTCATTACCTCACCCATAAATAAACCAAGCAAACCTGTTTTTCCAGCTTTGTACTCGGCTACTTTTTCAGGATATTTATTTAAAGCTTTTTCAATCCATTCATCCAGTTCGTTGGAGTTGGATGATTGCAAAAGGTTTAATTTTTCAGCAATGGATAATGGCTCGGCAGTTATATCGGCCAGTAATTCAGGGAATATTTTTTGAGCAGCACTGTGGCTCACTTTTCCTGAATCTATCAGTTGAATAAGTTTGGCAATGGTAACCGGAGAAATGTTAACATCAGTAAAATCTAAAGCATTTTCATTCAAATAGCCTTTTAGATTTACCATAGTCCAATTGGCTGCGGCTTTGTAGTTATTTGTATTAGCGCAAACGCTTTCAAAAAAGGCGGCTATTTCTTTGCTTTCGGTTAATACCCCGGCATCATAATTATTCAAACCATAAACTGAAATGAATTTTTGAAACAATTCCTCAGGCAAAGCCGGCATTCCTTTGGCTATTTGCTGAATCATTTCATCGGTAACAATCAACGGCGGTAAATCAGGTTCCGGGAAATAACGGTAATCGTTCACCATTTCCTTGCTTCGCATGCTGAACGTTGTACTTCGCAAGGCATCGAAACTTCGGGTTTCAGATACGATGGTTTCACCATTTCTTATCGCTGCTACTTGGCGTTCAGTTTCATATTCAATGGCCCGTTTTACATTACTCATGGAGTTCATGTTTTTTACTTCCACTTTCACTCCAAATTTTTCAGTTCCCACAGGACGAACCGAAATATTACAATCGCAGCGCAAACTTCCTTCTTCCATGTTGCCATCGCATACATCCAAATAGCGCAATACTTTTCGCACTTCGGTCAGAAATTGATAGGCTTCTTCACCTGTCCGGATATCCGGTTCGGTCACTATTTCTATCAGTGGAGTTCCGGCACGGTTGTAGTCAATCAACGAATTTTCTACATCCATATCGTGCATACTCTTTCCCGTGTCTTCCTCCATGTGAGCCCGGGTAAGATTAATATCTTTGGTACTTCCGTCTTTTAGTTTTATGGTTACTTTCCCTCCTATACATATAGGTGTATCAAATTGCGTAATCTGGTATCCTTTGGGCAAATCCGCATAAAAATAATTTTTGCGGGAGTATTTATTAAATCGTTCTATTTGGCTGCCAAAAGCCAAACCCACACGAATGGATTTTTCGACAGCTTCCTTATTATGCTTAGGCAAAGTACCGGGATGGCCCAAACTTATAGCGCTGATATTCGTATTGGGATGATTGCCATATTCAGCACGGTCGGCACTAAAGGCTTTGCTTTTGGTAAGCAACTGGGCATGGATTTCGAGCCCTATTACAACTTCGTATTCGGTGTTCATGTATGAGGGTGCAAAGGTAAGATTATTTGGGATTTTAGATTTAATCTAATTTTTGAAATTGACTAGTTTCGAATTTTAGTAATTCAAATACATCAATTGATAAACCATCAGCTATTTTTTTTAAAGTGCAAATGGTAGGATTTAACTTCCCCGTCTCTATTCTTGCAATTTGAGATAGACTTATATTTTGTTCGTACGCTAAATCTTCTTGAGATAGTTTTTTTGATTTACGAATCTCTTTAATTCTTAAACCTAAATCTAATAAAAACTTTTTGTCCCTGAAATTCATCAGGTTGCAAATGATACTAATTTAGACTTTGTATATTATAGCATATATGCTATAATTGTATTTTATTTATAAAAACTTAATTATGAAAAAAAATTTAATTATTATTACATCGTTGTGTCTATTTAGTAGTTGTGCAACAGTTTTTAGCGGGAAAAAACAAACCGTTCGTTTTCAAAGTAATACCGAAGGAGCAAAAGTAATGTTGAATACTACGCAAATCGGAAATACAAATCAACCAATCAGTATTAATAAATCTGAAATGGGTGGTTTAATAAGGGTTTCAAAAGATGGTTGTCAAACCAAAGAGATGGAATTACCTCTAACTATTGCACCAGCATATTATGGTAATATTGTTTCAATTTTACTTTTTGGAGTAGGAACAATAGGCGTAATATGGGATTTGGGTAATCATAGTTACATTAAAACAGATAAAGTTATTAATGTCGATTTAGATTGCGGTAAAAAATAATTACTCATTTTCTAACTAATGTTTATTAATTTATGAATCATATTATCATGATTTAATTTTTCTATTCCTAAGAAACTCTATTTTTTATGTATTGAAAAGTTTAGGTTTAAAACAAGAAAATCAAAGAGTTTTATTTATAAAGCTATTTTGTATTTTTGAAATACCATGAGCACACATAAAACATATACAGCTAGTATTCATAAAGAGGAACAACTATATGTAGCCACTTGTGTAGAAGTAGGTACAGTAAGTCAAGGTTTAAGTATTGAAGAAGCCTTGCAAAATTTGAAAGAAGCTACTGAACTTTATTTAGAAGAATTTCCTCATAAAGATTTTTCACCAACTTTCATTACTACTTTCACCACCGAAGAATATGCCTACAATGCCTCGGATTTCAGGTAAGGAGATGCTTAAAATATTAGCTCTTTTTGGATTTGAGGTTATAAGGCAAAAAGGAAGTCATGTCGTTTTAAAAAAGAAAACACAAGATGGGGAATTGGGAACGGTTGTTCCAATGCATAAAGAATTAGCAGAAGGCACAATTCGTGGAATATTGAAACAAGCCAAAATTGAGGTTGATGATTTTTTAAAAACTTTATAAATAGATACTTTTTCCTTCAAAAACCCGTTGTTTGTGTAATGGTAAAACGGTATCTTTTTTTTCTAAGTCTTTTCGTTTCCATAGTTTGTCAGGCTCAGTCAGGAGAAGATTCTACGGCTATTGCAAAAGATAGCGTAATTATTGATACCTTTAGTTTTGATATAAAATTTTATAAGGGCAAAGGTGAACTTACATTTATCAGCCAACATTCAAAATCCACGGGAGGAACCTATCAAATAAGTTTACCAACCGGTGAATGGCAATATTTTGATAACAATGAAGTACTAAGAATAAAAGGGAATTATAAAGTAAAGGGAACCCAATCCAATAAATCAGGACGTTGGGAATATTATGACGATGAAGGAGAATTACTAATGACTGAAAATTTTCCGCCTTTGAAATACAGTGTCGTTTTTTTAAAACCATTTGCCATACGAAAGGATTATGGTTTTGATATTATAAATTACAACGGCGAAGATGTATTAGAAAAAAAAGAATACACACCACCGGCTCCTCCAACAGCTATTTCTTCAACCTACCGTATTAATTTTTCAAACGATTCTATGAGTAACTTAAATTATGATACCATAATTAATATGGATAATCGTAATTCAGACACATGGTTACTTGGCGATTCAAAATCAAAAACTATAGAGGAAGAATTAAATTTGGTTGAAAACGGAAGTTTTGAAAAAGAGGATGGAAAATTAAAAAATAGCGGAGCTCAAATAGGTACACATATATATAATTGGAAAGCATCAGCTGGAACGCCTGATTATTATAAATCCAAAAAATTTAATGCCTTGGATGGTGATGCCTCAGTAGGAGTGAGGTTTTATACCGAAAACTGGGCACATATCGAATTTTTAAGTACCCAATTAAAAGAGCCGCTTGAATTTAATAAAACCTATTGCCTGAAAGTATTTGTAAGATTAAAGGAAGACTGTTTTTATGGCGTAAATGCTTTGGGGGCATTGTTGAGTAATGAAATTCCTCCCCAATATCAATTAATTCAGGGTGATGTAAAACCAAGTATAAAACATCACGGAGGAAGTATTTTATCCTACAAAACGAAATGGATGCAATTGAGTTGCACCTTTACTGCCAAAGGAAATGAGGAATATTTAACGCTAGGAAGTTTTACCAATTCGGATACCATGCAAAAAAAGCATTTGAAAGGTGATAAACTGGAATCTTATTATTTCTTTGATAATATTCAACTCTTTGCTATTGAAAAACTAGAGGAATGCCCATGCAATATGGGAAAGAAAGAAAAGCGTGAATTGCCCGAGCCTCCGGAAGAAGTGGAAAAGGATGAACCCAAAACCTTTGTAATCCGCAATGTTTTTTTTGACAACGATAAATGGGATTTATTGCCCGAATCGTTTGATGCATTGGATTCATTGTATGAAGTAATAGATAATAATAATTTTAAAAGGATAGAAATATCAGGATATACCAGCAATACCGGTAGCCGTGAACGAAATTTATTGTTATCCAAAAATAGGGCGGAAGCGGTAAAAAAATATTTGGTAAAAAGGGGATTGCCAGTAACTCTGTTTATTTGCAAGGGCTATGGCCCCGACCAACCCATTGCTGATAATGAAACCGAAGAAGGACGGGCAGAAAACCGAAGGGTAGAGTTTACAATTTTAGAATAATTAGGAATTTGGAATCGGCAAAAGGCTAACTTAAAAATCTCCAATTTCGTATCGTATCCCTAAATTGGCCGTAAGATTCCATAGCCTAAGTTTTTCATTAGAGTTTTCGGCAGTGTGCAGCAATTGCATTCTTAACAAGGCATCCGTGGTTACCCAAAATTTTCCTTTTACATTTACATCAAATCGGCCTCCGGTTTGAAATACCATATTTATTTTTTGAGCTTTATAGTTGGTGTTGCTCAGATTAAAACGGGTCTCATCTTGCATGCTAAAACCTTGTAAAAAAATGTTAAGGTTTTGCTTTAAAAGTATTTGCGGGGTAAGTCCAATATTAAACCAGCCTGTATACATGTTCATATTACGACGCGGTGTTACTTGAAAATTAAAACCCAATGGCATTTCTAAATATTTAAAATGATGGGTAAAATAACCGTTTTTTTGTGCTGCTTGCGATTGGTCAAATATTTTTCCCAAATCATACACGCTATCTAAAAACTTATAATCTAACCGTTCGCGAACAAAACCATTATCATGATAACCTATTCCAAAATAAAATTCACGGCCTTGGGTTTTCTCAAACAAAAACTGAATACCACCGGAAGCAAAAGGTTTTATTTTGTCAGCATTATCTAATGAATCTTTCCGAGTTGTATTATCGGATGTCAATATTCTACCACTAAAATTTATTCCAACGTAGGGTTTAATATATTTTTGGCCAAAAGACAAAAATGAGGTAACCAACAAGAAAAGGGTTATAAAAATTTTTGACATCATAAATTATGGAGCAAGTTATAAATTTTTGTTGAATTGCTGTTTTGTTTTTCGTCATGTCGAGGTACGAGACATCTCCTTTTTATAATAGACATCTCCTTTCGTCGGAATGACAAAATTAAATTGCTTTTGTTTTAACTCTAAATCTCCAGGCTGTGGTTATAGAAATGAAAATTAAACTAAAAGTTAAAGCCCACCAAATACCGTAAATGCCCCAAGAGGTATATTTTCCTAAATACCATGATAATGGAATTCCGATAAGCCAATAGGCCACAAACGTTAACAATGAGGGGAATTTTGTGTCATGCAACCCTCTTAATAAACCAAGACTTACAGCCTGAATTCCATCAACCACCTGAAAAACTGAAGCAATTAAAATCAATCGGGAAGCTATAATTAAAACTTCTTTTTCATTGCTGTACCAATGCGGTATTATTTGATGAAAAATAACGAGCAATAATGCAAAAACTAATTCAACTGCAACAACCAACCACATAGCTGAAAGACCATATTTTCTTGCACCTTTCATATCATTATGCGCATAATTTTCGGCCACATAAATACTGCCCGAAACGGCAATACCTACCGCAAACATGAAAGTGAAACTGGCTACATTGATAGCTATTTGGTGCGCAGCTTGCGGAATGGCACCAAGAACTCCGGCCAAAATAGCGGCTCCCGAAAATGCGGCAACTTCAAAAAAATATTGAAAGCCAGAAGGAACACCTAATTTTAAAATAGGATTTATGTAATTGGTTTTAAAGTCAAGATTGAAAACGGATTTTGTAGAATACCCAATGGTTTTAGATTTGAAAATAAACCATAAAATTGCCAAAGCCATAGCTACTCTTGCAATAAGTGTGGCCCAACCGGCGCCAATAAGGCCCATGGGTTCAATGCCCCAATGCCCATAAATAAATAACCAGTTTAAAAAAATATTAAGCACTAAAGCTCCAAAGGTTATTATCATGGGTGATAAAGTTAAAAAATAGCCGTCGCATAAGTTTTTGCCCGACATATATAAATTCATTGGAAAAATGGACAGTGCCAGTAAAAATAGAAAAGGTTTGGCTTCGGCTACTACTTCATGTTTTTGATCCAAATAAGGCAGCAATCCTATAATTCCTATCATTACTAAAAAAAGAATCAATGCTGTGATAAGACCAATGACGATGGAATCCCTTAAAAAAAAAGGTAAGGATTTGTCATTTCCTCTGGCTCTTTCGCTCGAAACCAAGGAAGCGGTGGCGGTAATTAAGCCAATGCCAAAAATTGAAATCAAGAAAAATATACTAACTGAAAGTCCGGCAGCAGCAAGGGAAATGTATCCAATTTTGCCTACCATAATAGTATCTGCCACACCCATCAATACCAACCCAACTTGCCCGGCAATAATAGGCCAACCTGTAATTAATAGTTTTCTTATCCTGTCCTTTTGACTTCCATACCCGCTCATGATTCTGCGAAAATAGCCTCAATTTCGAAGTTATTTTATTAAGAATGGAAGATGTTAAGAAAATTAGTATTCAACTTGGGTTTGAAAAAAATCTTTGAGACAAGATATATTATCAGAAACTAGAGTTATTGAATAATCCTAACTTCGTAAATCCTAATTTCAAAAATGAAAAAATTAGTAGTATTAACAGGGGCAGGCATCAGTGCTGAAAGTGGTATAAAAACGTTTCGCGATGCCGGTGGATTATGGGAGGGATATGATATAATGGAAGTAGCCAGTTGGCAGGGTTGGGTAAAAAATAGGGAGTTGGTTTTGGATTTTTATAATCAAAGGCGAAGAAATTTAATTGATGCACTACCCAATTCAGCTCATTTTGCTTTAGCAAAGCTTCAAAAAAAGTATGATGTTACTATAATTACTCAAAATGTTGATGATTTGCATGAAAGAGCTGGTTCAGAAAATATTGTCCATCTTCATGGCGAATTAACAAAAAGTAGAAGTACTATGAGACCTTATATAGTCTATAACATTGAAGGAACAGAACTAAATTTAGGAGATTCGTGTGAAAAAGGTTCACAATTAAGGCCCCATATTGTATGGTTTGGCGAGGAGGTGCCTGAAATGGAAAGGGCTATGGAAATTACGTTGCAAGCGGATATTTTGTTAATTATAGGAACATCAATGGTTGTTTATCCTGCGGCATCATTGCTTAATTATGCCAGCTCAACTATTCCAATTTACTATATAGATCCAAATATTCCTGATTATAAATTTGGTAAAAATGTGGTACATATAAAAGAAAAGGCAACAATCGGCATGGAGATTTTGGAAAAAGAGTATTTGTTGTAAAATAAAAAACCTGACAGATTTTTAAAATCTGTCAGGTTGAATAGTTTTATTTATTTAGAAAAATAAGCTTTAATGGCTTCTTTCAAATCAGCAATAGAGTCAAACGATTTATAAACAACAGGATTGGATGGGTCGCTAGTGTTACCTTCCATGGTAGCAAGGGAAGGTTTTTTATCTTCATATTTAATCCCAACAAATTTATAAGCCAAGCCGGCAGGAACGGTAAACTGGAATTTTTTATCCTTCGGAAATCCGTTAACCAATGAACGACTAGAGTTAAGAGCCATAAACGAGGTTGTAGTTGAATTGGCGGGGGTGTTTACCAAATATTCTTTTGGATTTTGGTTCATAAATCTATCGCAATTAACCCAGCCCATTTTGCTTACAGAAACAATATAATTGAGATCGTTATCAAAAATTTTGCTGGCAATTTCCTCGTTCATTTGGGCATGAAGTTCATCACCTCTTGCTTTTACTCGTTCTTCAATTTTCTTTTTACTCATTCCACCAATTCCAAGACAACCTTTTTTACGGTTCTTCATGGCCTCGGCCAATAGTTGGTCGTGTAATTGATTATGAAAATCTTCATCAGCAGTCCAAACTTTATCTTTTTTTGATTGATTCCAGTTTATGGCATCTATTTCAGAATTTCTTTGGCCCATAAATACCTTCATGTCTTCCTTAAATGTATCGGTAGGGAAAACTAAAAACATAGAGTTTGGTGTTTTTAGTCTTAAATTTTTCTTGCCACACTTCGCATTTATGTAGGCCATTCCGCCACTTTCTAATAATTTACCATTTGATAGGGTGGTTAAATTATCAAAAATCATATCGGCTTTTGTTAAAGCATCTTTAAATTCAATGGCAATACACTCTTCTTTGCATACTTTTTCATCGCCAAAGGCACGAGCTAAAATCACAAGTTTGGTTCCCCTTTCAGAAAAAAGAACTGTATCGCGATTACCTGATACACAAAACCTTGAAACAGGATTGGCCAATAAGGCTATTAATTCTCTCACATCTCCTTTAGGTTCGGGTGGTTTGGGTATTTCCCATTTGGCAGCAATATCTACACGGCGATTTTTTTGTTTGCCTGTTTCCGATTCATTATCAGCCAATGGTTTGTTCTCACCGTTGTATCCTATTTTTATTTTGTTAGAATCAATTCCATTTTCAATAAAATATCTTCTAACCTCACGACTTCTATTTTCGGATAATCTAACATTGAAAATACTATCTCCCACAGCATCTGTGTTGCCGGAAACAGAAAATTGAAGTTTGGCTTTAATTTTTAATGAGTCAGCAAAAGCTTTTAGGTAAATTTTTGACGAATCGCTTAAATCAAATTTTGCGGATTCAAAATATACAGCGGCCTGAACTTTACCAGTAGTTTGGCCAAAGGTGTTGGATACGGCTGTTAGTAAGCAAATGCTAAAAAGAGTTTTAACTAATTTCATATAAGATTTAAAGTGTTTAAATATATGTGTAACTGTTTTTTAAAAAAAAGTACTGCAATAATAGTAAAATTTCAAGTTTAACTTTGGTAGCTTAAAACAAAGAATTTGTATAAATAAAGTCTATGGACTTAACGATTAGTCGTTAATAATAGTGTCTTAACAATTTTAAAACATACATTTATTGCAGATTTGATTAAAAAAGTGTTAACTCGCGGATTATTTAAAAGATGACAAATCCTTCATTAGTAATATTAGCCGCAGGAATGGGAAGCCGTTATGGTGGCTTAAAACAACTTGATCAGTTAGGCCCTTCTGGCGAAACCATTATCGATTACTCCTTATATGACGCGTTAGAAGCCGGGTTTAAAAAAATTGTTTTTGTTATTAGAAAGAACTTTGAACAAGAGTTTAAAGAAAAGATAAGTAATAAAATTGCAGATAGGGTAGAAGTATGCCATGTTTTTCAAGAATTTGATACCAAGATAGATGGATTAATTATGGAAGTACCTTTGCGTGAAAAGCCATGGGGAACCGGTCATGCTATATTAGTTTGTGAATCGGTAGTTAAAGAACCTTTTGCCGTAATTAATGCAGATGATTATTATGGAAAAGACGCGTTTAAACAGATTTATAATTTTTTAACTACAGAGGTTTCACCATCAAGTTACGGTATGGTTGGATATTCTTTAGATAAAAGCCTTTCAGAAAATGGATATGTTAGTCGCGGTGTTTGTCAAACAGAGGATGGTTTGTTGAAAGAAATTAAAGAAAGGACGAAAATTAAGCGTGAGGAAGATGGTATCTTTTACATAGATGGGGATGAAAAATTTGAATTACCTGAAAATTCTGTCGTTTCAATGAATTTTTGGGGGTTTGATAATTCCATTTTCCCAAAACTTAAGGATAGTTTCAATGGGTTTTTGGCCGAGAAAAGCACTGACCCCAAAGCTGAATTTTTTATTCCGATTATTGTAGACGAGCTTATAAACAGTGGCGAAGTAAAGCTAAAAGTTATGACTTCGACCGATCAATGGTATGGTGTAACTTATAAAGAGGACAAAGAAATGGTGATGAATGTATTTGTCGGTTTTTCGGCCAATGGTCATTACAAGGTTCCGGTTTGGTAAATTACCCAATAGTATTATTTCTTTTTTTATAATAGATTTCCACTTTTAGTTTTGGATTCAATCTATTTAAATAATTATAAAGACTTTGCTGCTAAGGCAAAATCGTATGCTTCGCAATTTCAACCTTGCGCAATTTTAGATAGTTGTGAAATTAAACCACAACTTGATAAGGGAAATTACAAACTTGTTATTGGGTATTCGGGTAAAAAGCTTAAAGTTTCTGAAGTAAACCAGATTGATTCTCTATATTCGGTATGGGAAAAAAATAAATCTTGGATTTTTGGGGTACTTGGATACAATTTAAAAAATGAAATAGAGAAATTATCTTCTGACAATACTAATTGTTTTGGCTGGCCTAATCTTAGTTTTTTTTCTCCGGAAACAGTAATTACGGTTAATTGGAATGATGAGCTAAAAATTTTAGGAGTAAATTCTGACACTATATTTAATACAATTAATAATTTTAAAGCTTTTCAGGAGTTTGATAATACCATAAACTGTGGTTCCATTCTTAATTCTGATTTTAATAGTGAGGGTCATAAGGATATAATTCTCGAAATCAAGGACGAAATAATTAACGGGAATGTTTATGAGTTAAATTTTTGTTCCAGATTTTTATATGAGAAAATTTCATTAAAGAACCCATATCAGCTATATGAGGAGTTAATAAAAATTTCTCCGGCCCCATTTTCATGCTACTTATCATTAGGTAATAAATATGTTTTAAGTGCCAGTCCTGAGAGATATTTGAAAAAAGACGATACTTCGCTTATTTCACAACCCATTAAGGGAACAAGGCCGAGAGGAAAAACAATAGCTGAAGATGAAACATTTCAAATGGATTTAGAATCAAACCTAAAAGATAGAGCAGAAAATGTAATGATTGTAGACTTAGTTAGAAATGATATGGCCAGAATAGCTAAAGCAGGTTCGGTAAAAGTGGAGGAATTATTTGGACTTTATTCTTATAGCCATGTTCATCAATTAGTTTCCACTGTTAGTTCTTTATTATCTGAAAATAATACATGGTGTGATGCAATTAAGGCAACTTTCCCTATGGGTAGTATGACAGGAGCACCTAAAATTGCCTCTATGAAATGGATTGAAAAGTTTGAAATGTCGAATAGAGAGTGGTATTCGGGGGGTTTTGGCTATATTGACCCCAATGGTAATATGGATTTTAATGTTTTAATTAGAAGCATCTTTTATGATTCTCATATACAAAAACTGGCATATTATGCAGGTGGCGCTATTACTATTGATTCAGAATGTGAGCAAGAGTATCATGAAATGATTGTAAAAGCAGAAGCTATGAATTATCTCTTAACCAAACATATAAAAAACATGGGTAGTTTGGAGGCTTAAATTTCTATAGTACCGGAATAAACTAATTGAGCAGGCCCGCAAAGCTGAGTATTTTGATACTCGTTATTTTTAAAATCAAATTTTACTTGTAATTCACCACCAACAGCATTCACATTAATTGTTTGTTCACCGTTATTTTTACTAAACAAGGAGTGATAAGCTATTGCTGCAGCAGTAACGCCTGTGCCACAACTAAGAGTTTCGTCTTCAACTCCTCTTTCATAAGTCCGTATTGAAATGTTGTTTTCAGCATCAATACCTACAAAATTCACATTAATACCCGTTTTTTTAAAGGTATTGTTGTATCTGATTTTTGCCCCATGATATTTTACATCAACTTCAATAACATTCATTTTGTTATCTAAAAATAAAACAAGATGCGGCGAACCGGTGTTTATAAGAGCTTTATTTATAATTGGCAGTTCTTTTTCAGAACATATTACTGGTAATATTATTGGAGGATGCATTTGTAAATAAATAGTTTCTTCAGCTATTTCTGCTAAATGTATCCCATCAGTTGAATTGAAATTTGTTTTATTGGATTTAATGATACCTTGGTCCTTTGAAAACTTAATAGCACAACGACTCCCGTTTCCACAAAAACTTTGACTTCCGTCAGGATTATAGAAAATCATCTTGAAATCAGTGCTTTTATTGGGTTCAATAATTATTAGTCCATCGCTTCCTATCCCAAAATGCCTGTCGCACAGTCTCAAAGCTAATTCGGGTGAATGATTTAACTTTAAATCGAAATTATTAATTAGAATAAAGTCATTGCCGGTACCGTGGTATTTCCAAAAGTTTGTTTTCAATTTGATTCTAAGGTTTTAATGATTTCGATATTTGTTTCTTTTTTATAAGTTTCAAATGTTTCGCTACCATTTAATTTATAATAATAGCCGTTTTTCTTGAGATATAATTGATTGTCTAAGAATTTTAAGTTTACATTTTCATCGCGTTTGATGTCAAAAAGTAGCAGCTTGTTTCCATTTAGTTTGTATCCTTTAAAATTAACAACTGACTGCCAAAATTCAACTTTTACACTGGTGCCTTTTACTTTTCTAACATTACTTACCCTTAAATCGTCATTGGTTTCACCAGTTAATACATTTGTGTTTGTATTTGCCCCATCGGGTGTAATTGTTTCAAAGGCGGCAACAGAATATAGCGTTTCAGAAATTTTGGTGTCTTTTTCTATTTTTAAACTATCGACTTGGGCAATTTGAACTAGTTGTTGATTTTGTTTCAAACTATCATTCTTTTCAATACCGTCATTATTTAAAGGTTTATCAGTTGTTTCAGATTCTTTTTCTTGATTATTGACCAAATTATTATTTTGTGCTTCTAAACTGTCTTGGTAAGCTACTTCCAGTTTTTGATGTGGTATATAATATCCAAAGATAAAATAAAACCCTAGTATGGAAAGAAGAACCGCAGCAACAGCAAAGTGCCAATTATTATAATTCGGTCTTAATTTAAATTCTTTAATTTCTGTATCTGGTTCAGCTTTAATCGGTGGGGGAATTTTAAATGTATTTTCCGATTCTTTTATTTTGCTGGCTTTGGACAGGATAGTATTGGTTTCAGGGGTTCTTTGGCTTTTTATTATAGAAATCAATTGTTCTCTTCTGGCCATTTTAATTCCTTCAATGATGGCTTTTTGAGATTCAACCTCCTGAGCAAACTCCTTATCGGTTCGCATTTTATTCTTAAATTCATCCAAAGGGAGCCCAGAAAGTTCACCTTTTAAAAATCTGTCAATTAAGTAAATTTTATCAATCTCGCTTTTCATTATGGTTATATAAAATCATCTTTTTCAAAATGTTCCTTTACCGAATTTTCAAGTTTTTTAAAGCATTGATATTTTTTAGATTTTACGGTATCCGAATTTGCAAATCCCATTTGCTCTGCAATGGTATTCATATCAAGCCCTTCAAAATAAAAATACATTAACAACCTTTTACATGTTTCGTCCAACTTATTTACATAGTCACACACAATTTTAGTATCATAGATTAACATTGGGGCTTCATCAGCCCTGAAATTTTCTGTAACTGATACATCTACTACTTTAAAACGAGTTTTTTTCTTTAACTGCTTATACCACTGATTTTTAGCTATGGAAAACATATAAGTACTGAGTTTTACATTAAGTAAAAATTCAGGTTTGGCTATATTTTGCCAAACGGCAATTAATGTTTCCTGCAGTACATCCTGCGCTTCGTCAATGGTTCCGCTGTTATTCAAAACAAATTTCTTAATAGCTCCTAGATTTTGCTTGTACAAGGTCACCAGAGCTTTTTCATTGCCTTGTTTAATCTCGTTCACTACATCATTGTCGGATGTAAATCCTATTCCGAACATTTATAGATTGTTTATATTAATTAGTCGACAAAGGTAAATGAAGATACATCAATTATTAAATAATTTCGTTTGTAAAAATGTGAATAGCCTCGTATATGTAGCTTTTATTGTAATTAGTTAAAGCATAAAGGATGGTTTTGGTATATTTTTTGTCAAAATAAAATTTAAAAAAAAATTATAATAATATGAAGAAAAAAATGAAGACAGGTCTCTTAGTATTTGTAATCGCCTTAGCAGGTGGATTAACAGCCTTAAGCATTAGTAAGTTTCTATCTAAAAATTCAGGTAAATCTATTTCTGAAATTCAGCAATCGTATGCTACAAGTGGGTTCGCAGTTAGTTCCATTCCAAACATAGATTTCGTTGAAGTTTCTGAAAAGGCCATTAATACGGTTGTACATATTAAGACGACATATGGGGGAGTTAGTGCCGAAGAGGGAGAGTCAAGAAACGAACAGTTTTTTGATCCTTTTGATTTCTTTAATGACAAAAGGATTCCGCAAGGTCCTCAGCAGGCATCAGGTTCTGGGGTCATATTGACGCCAGATGGCTATATTGTAACCAATAATCACGTCATAGACAATTCGACAAAAATTGAAGTAATTCTTAATGACAAAAGGACATATTTAGCAGAACTAGTTGGCGCTGATCCTGAAACCGATTTAGCATTGCTCAAAATTGATGAGGAGGATTTACCATTTATTTCATTTGGAAATTCAGATAATGTTAGAATAGGCGAATGGGTAATTGCTGTTGGTAATCCATTTAACCTAACATCTACGGTAACTGCAGGTATTGTAAGTGCCAAAGGAAGGAACATTAACTTATTACGCCAAAATACCGATTATGCTATTGAAAATTTTATCCAAACGGATGCTGCCGTTAATCCGGGTAATAGTGGTGGGGCATTGGTTAATGTTAAAGGAGAACTTATAGGTATTAATACGGCCATTGCCTCCGAAACCGGTAGCTACACAGGTTATTCATTTGCCGTTCCTGTAAATATTGCTAAAAAGATATTGGATGATATTAAAAAGTACGGGGAGGTTAAAAGAGCCATACTCGGTGTTCGCATTCAAGATATTACTTCTGAATTGGCAGATCGAGAAGGATTAAAAGAATATAAAGGTGTATTTGTTCCAGAGGTTGTTGATGGCAGTGCAGCTGATAAAGCAGGTATAAAAAAAGGAGATGTTATCTTAAAAATAAATGATGTTCAAGTTAATTCTTCATCAGAGTTGCAAGAACAAGTTAGTAAGTATTATCCTGGACAAAAGGTTAATTTATTCATTAGTCGAAATAATAGCAACAGAGAGATTGAAGTCACATTGCGTTCCAAAGATGGGAAAACAGAGGTTGAGACAACATCAAAAGTTGAAACAGAATCTTTATTTGGAGCCATATTTGAAAATATCACGCGTAATGATAAGGTTAAGTTGAAAATTCAAAATGGTGTTAGAATTAAAAAGTTAACTAAAGGACCTTTGCAGCAAAAGGGGATCCCTGAAGGTTTTATTATAACAGCCATTGATAAAAAGCCGATTTATAGTGTGAAGGATGTTAAAACAATATTGAACAATAAAAAAGGTGCTACGCTGATAGATGGAATACTGCCCGATGGCTCAAAAGATGCTTTTGCTGTTAGATTAGATTAGTTGAATGGACAATACTCATGACATGATGCTTATACATATGTATAAAACATATCAAATCTTAAAAAAAATGTTTGATTAACTAAAAACCGTATAAAACTAAATACCATTCATTATTCGTTAACGGTCTTATTAATGGCTGGTCTTTTTATCGGGATAGGTCGTTTATTATAAATTAACTTTAGAGAGAATGTATAATATTTTATTGAAACATATAAAAAAGGGGCTAAAATTCAGTGACTTATAAAATAACTTAAAAATAAATAAACTATGATTTGTTTACTTGGAAACTAATTGTACTTTTGCAGCCGCGTTCAGGGAAATTGTTTAGAAAAGTAAACACACAGAAAAAAGTTTGTTAAATCAATTTTAAATAAACTTGTAATTGTAAAATAAAATTGTAATTTTGCAACCCCGTTCTGGAAGTCACTTTTAAGGTAGAAATAAAGAAAAAGTTTATCAAAATAAATAAAAATAAACTTGTTGTTGTTAAAATTAATTGTAGTTTTGCACCCTCGTTCTGGAAGTGACTTTTAAAGTAAGCATTGGTAGTTAAAAGTCTTGTTAAACAATTAAAAAATTAACTTGCAAGTATTAAAAATAATACTACCTTTGCACTCCCATAAATAAAATAGATTTTTATTCGTAAGTAGAATAAATAAAGTTCTTTGAAGTATTGTAGAAATAGTGAGTACCCATCCTCTTTTGATGGGAAATAATTCTTGAGAAATTTTCAACAAAACTTTTTTAACACGAAGAGTTTGATCCTGGCTCAGGATGAACGCTAGCGGCGGGCCTAATACATGCAAGTCGAACGAGATTATTGGTAGCAATACTGATATGAAAGTGGCGCACGGGTGCGTAACACGTATGTAACCTACCTTTAACTGGGGAATAGCTTCGAGAAATCGAAATTAATACCCCATAACATTTAGAAAAGGCATCTTTTCTTTATCAAAGTTCAGGCGGTTAAAGATGGACATGCGGTGCATTAGCTAGTTGGTGAGGTAATGGCTCACCAAGGCTACGATGCATAGGGGGTCTGAGAGGATGATCCCCCACACTGGTACTGAGACACGGACCAGACTCCTACGGGAGGCAGCAGTAGGGAATATTGGGCAATGGACGAAAGTCTGACCCAGCCACGCCGCGTGAAGGATGACTGCCCTATGGGTTGTAAACTTCTTTTGTATGGGAAGAAACCTCCGAACGTGTTCGGAGCTGACGGTACCATAAGAATAAGCATCGGCTAACTCCGTGCCAGCAGCCGCGGTAATACGGAGGATGCAAGCGTTGTCCGGATTCATTGGGTTTAAAGGGTGCGTAGGCGGAGAATTAAGTCAGTGGTGAAAGCTTACAGCTTAACTGTAAAAATGCCATTGAAACTGATTTTCTTGAGTTCGATTGAGGTAGATGGAATGTATCATGTAGCGGTGAAATGCTTAGATATGATACAGAACACCAATTGCGAAGGCAGTCTACTAAGTCGATACTGACGCTGAGGCACGAAAGCATGGGGAGCAAACAGGATTAGATACCCTGGTAGTCCATGCCCTAAACGTTGATTACTCGTTGTTGGCGATATACTGTCAGCGACTAAGCGAAAGCGTTAAGTAATCCACCTGGGGAGTACGATCGCAAGGTTGAAACTCAAAGGAATTGACGGGGGCCCGCACAAGCGGTGGAGCATGTGGTTTAATTCGATGATACGCGAGGAACCTTACCAGGGCTTGAAAGTTAGTGACCGCTGCCGAAAGGTGGCTTCCCTTCGGGGCACGAAACTAGGTGCTGCATGGCTGTCGTCAGCTCGTGCCGTGAGGTGTTGGGTTAAGTCCCGCAACGAGCGCAACCCCTATCTCTAGTTGCCATCAGGTAATGCTGGGGACTCTAGAGAGACTGCCTATGTAAATAGTGAGGAAGGTGGGGACGACGTCAAGTCATCATGGCCCTTACGTCCTGGGCTACACACGTGCTACAATGGCAGGTACAATGAGCAGCTACTTAGCAATAAGACGCAAATCTCAAAAAGCCTGCCTCAGTTCGGATCGAAGTCTGCAACTCGACTTCGTGAAGCTGGAATCGCTAGTAATCGGATATCAGCAATGATCCGGTGAATACGTTCCCGGGCCTTGTACACACCGCCCGTCAAGCCATGGGAGTCGGGAGAACCTAAAGTCGATAACCGCAAGGAGTCGCCTAGGGTTATACTGATGACTAGGGCTAAGTCGTAACAAGGTAGCCGTATCGGAAGGTGCGGCTGGACCACCTCCTTTCTGGAGCAAGATTATTTAAAGCTCACTATTTCTATTACTTCAATTTTTCGTTCTTAATATTATCCCAAAAATGAGCTCATGGTGTAAACCATAAGAGCATAAGGATTAGAGATTTACGAATTACGAGATAGGTTTTATAATCGAAGCGTAAATCAATATTCGTACTTTAGTCCCGTAGCTCAGTTGGTTAGAGCACTACACTGATAATGTAGGGGTCAGCAGTTCAAATCTGCTCGGGACTACAACAGTTTAACTCGTTATTGGGGAATTAGCTCAGCTGGCTAGAGCACCTGCCTTGCACGCAGGGGGTCAACGGTTCGAATCCGTTATTCTCCACAATTCCACATCGGTGGAAAAAGTTCTTTGACATATTGGAAGTAAATAAAATTTAAAACATAAAGTTACTAAGGGCGCATGGTGGATGCCTAGGCTCTGAGAGGCGATGAAGGACGTGCTAGGCTGCGATAAGCTTGGAGGAGGTGTCTAGAACCTTTGATTCCAAGATTTCCGAATGGGGAAACCCTCTCGATTTATCGAGACAATTTTGGCTAACCCGCTGAACTGAAACATCTAAGTAAGCGGAGGAAAAGAAAATAATAATGATTTCCCAAGTAGCGGCGAGCGAACGGGAAAAAGCCCAAACCACATATGTTACGGCATAAGTGGGGTTGTAGGACTGCATTTAGAACTAAACAATCGAGTTGAATCACTTGGGAAGGTGAGCCATAGAGGGTGACAGCCCCGTAATCGAAGTTTGTTTAGTTTGAGCAGTATCCTGAGTACCGCGGGGTCGGAGACGCCCTGTGGGA
Source organism: Chitinophaga pinensis (assembly GCA_945897885.1). Taxonomy (GTDB): domain Bacteria; phylum Bacteroidota; class Bacteroidia; order NS11-12g; family UBA9320; genus JABWCE01. The sequence continues at coordinate 2,079 of CAMDGU010000007.1, read as the reverse complement.
ATCTGCCAGCACCATCTGGTAAGGCTAAATACTCCTCAGAGACCGATAGTGAACCAGTACCGTGAGGGAAAGGTGAAAAGTATTTCGAATAGAAAGGTGAAAAGAACCTGAAACCATGCGCTTACAAGCGGTCGGAGTTCCTTTATGGAATGACGGCGTGCCTTTTGCATAATGAGCCTACGAGTTACTACTCACTGGCAAGATTAACCACCTAAGGTGGGCAGTCGTAGCGAAAGCGAGTCTTAATAGGGCGACAAGTCAGTGGGTGTAGACGCGAAACTTTGTGATCTACCCATGAGCAGGATGAAGTTGCCGTAACAGGTAATGGAGGTCCGAACCAGTTTACGTTGAAAAGTATTTGGATGACTTGTGGGTAGGGGTGAAAGGCTAATCAAACTGAGAGATAGCTCGTACTCCCCGAAATGTTTTTAGGAACAGCGTCAGGTATAAGTTTTATAGAGGTAGAGCTACTAATTGGGCAAGGGGGAGTCAAATCCTACCGAACTCAGATAAACTCCGAATACTATAAAATGTTTCCTGGCAGTGAGCCCCGGGGTGCTAAGGTCACGGGGCGAGAGGGAAAGAACCCAGACCATCAGCTAAGGTCCCTAAATCTATACTAAGTTGAACTAATGCGGTCCGATTGCACTGACAGCTAGGATGTTTGCTTGGAAGCAGCAATTCATTTAAAGAGTGCGTAACAGCTCACTAGTCGAGCGATCGGGCGTGAATAATAAACGGGCATAAGTATAGTACCGAAGCTATGGATGTGTAGTAATACACGTGGTAGGGGAGCATTCCATCATCAGTGAAGGTGCGACATGAGTCGTGCTGGAGATTATGGAAAAGCAAATGTAGGCATAAGTAACGATAATAAAGGTGAAAAACCTTTACGCCGATAGTCTAAGGTTTCCTGATCAATGTTAATCAGATCAGGGTTAGTCGGGTCCTAAGGCGAACCGATTTAGGAAAGTCGATGGCAAGCAGGTTAATATTCCTGCACCAGTGGAGAGGGACGGAGTGATGTAGCAGTTACGTACTGACGGAAATGTACGTTGAGCATAGCCCTCGGGCGAAGCAAAACTGTGAACTCGCTTCCAAGAAAAGCTCCCACATTAGCCCGTACCGCAAACCGACACAGGTAGACAAGGAGAGAATCCTGAGGCGCTCGAGTGAATCGTGGTTAAGGAACTCGGCAAATTAACCCTGTAACTTCGGGATAAGGGGAGCTCATATTTATATGAGCCGCAGAGAAATGGTCCAGGCGACTGTTTAGCAAAAACACATAGATCTGCTAAAACGAAAGTTGATGTATAGGTCTTGACACCTGCCCGGTGCTGGAAGGTTAAGAGGGGGGGTTAGGCGCAAGCCGAAGCTCTGAATCGAAGCCCCAGTAAACGGCGGCCGTAACTATAACGGTCCTAAGGTAGCGAAATTCCTTGTCGGGTAAGTTCCGACCTGCACGAATGGTGTAACGATCTGGACGCTGTCTCAACCACGAGCTCGGTGAAATTGTAGTATCGGTGAAGATGCCGGTTAACCGCAACGGGACGGAAAGACCCCATGCACCTTCACTACAGCTTTGCATTGGTTTTGGTTAAATGATGTGTAGGATAGGTGGGAGACTTTGAAGCTGCGTCGCTAGGCGTGGTGGAGTCATTGGTGAAATACCACCCTTCATTTAATTGAAATCTAATCCGCCTAAGGCGGAGACATTGCATGGTGGGTAGTTTGACTGGGGTGGTCGCCTCCGAAATTGTATCGGAGGCTTTCAAAGGTATCTTCAGCACGGTCGGTAATCGTGCGTAGAGTGCAATAGCATAAAGATGCTTGACTGTGAGACGTACATGTCGAACAGGGTCGAAAGACGGATATAGTGATCCGGTGGTTCTGAATGGAAGGGCCATCGCTCATAGGATAAAAGGTACGCTGGGGATAACAGGCTGATCTCCCCCAAGAGCTCACATCGACGGGGAGGTTTGGCACCTCGATGTCGGCTCGTCACATCCTGGGGCTGGAGAAGGTCCCAAGGGTTGGGCTGTTCGCCCATTAAAGTGGCACGCGAGCTGGGTTCAGAAC
>CAMDGU010000006.1 GCA_945897885.1 Chitinophaga pinensis | reverse complement strand
CAAGGGTTTTTTATTTGATGTGTAGCAAAAGTGTTAGCACAGAAAGTATTGACTAAATCAAAAACAATTTTTTATCAATAAAAAACCACTCCTGAGAGTGGTTAAATGGTTTATCGATTAATATATAATTCAATTGCTGCAGGAAATTATTAATAATTTTAAAATTAAACCTTTACTTCAACATGTTGTGAAGGAGAATAATAACCTGTTTGGGCTTTTACACTTTGTTTAAATGTAAATAATAAAGAGATAATGACTGCTGTGAATAGAAACTTTTTATTTTTCATAGTTTGGGGTTTAGGTAAATATTGAGTTAATCAGCAGATACCAATTGTTATTCTATACTAATTTTTTGTTTGTACAAAAGATGGAAACAAAAAAGAAACAAACCACCAAAAATTACATTCTTACCTCCTGAATCTCACCATAGTAAACTTCCCAGCCATCGTCTAGCCTCAGTTGGCCTGCGCGGCGGCGGCTTAGGTGGCGGCTTTCATGTTTTTCTAACACTTATAGTTGCAAACTCCAACCAGCAGTTACCATAGCAAGTCATGCACCAGCGAGGGAAACATTAAAAAAAGAACCATAATTATCGGGCAAATAATCTATTAAGTAAATAATACAAAAAAGCTCAAGATATTGAATACCTTGAGCTTTTTTATTAAAACTATTTTTTCTTACGGTCCTACATCATATGTAGCCGACTCCATAATATAAGGATGATTAATGGCATACAAATTAGCCTTTGCAATAGAAGCTTGAGCTACATAAATAAACAATCCTGCAAATGCTATTGGCATTCCTAATTCTAACAATCCCAAACCTGTAGAAGAACCTACAACTCCCGGCATTATCATTAAAAATACATCTAACCAATGGCCTACTAATATAAATGCACCGGCTACTATTAAGGATTGTGGTTTACGTTTAGCATCTCGCATCATTAATATTAAGAAAGGTATAAAGAAATTCATAAATAAATTAGTAAAGAAAATTGGTCTGAAATAGCCATGTAATCTTATTTGATAATAAACTACCTCTTCATGAATATTAGCATACCAAATAAGTAAGAATTGAGCTAACCAGGTGTAAGCCCAGAAAATACAGAATGCAAACATAAATTTACCCATATCATGGAAAATCTCTTCAGAAACTAATTCCATATACCCTTTAGATTTAAGATAAATGGTAAAGAAGCAAATAACCGTCATTGAGGTTACAAACATTACAGCAAAATTATTGATGGTATAAATTGTACTATACCAATGTGCATCCACACTCATAATCATTAACCATATCATTATAGAAAAGCTAAATCCGAAAATCACTAAAAAAGCTGCAGAAAAACGAATTGACTTCTTAAAGAAAGTAACTCCCCCTTCCGTATCTTCTTTAATGGATAAACGGCGAAGAATTATGCGGAAAGTATACCATATAAGTATAAATAATGGCACTCCTAAGAACAAAAATTTACTATTCAAAAAAGCACTTTTACCATCTAAAATTTTATCAAATCCTTCAGCACCTTCTTTAATACCTTCATGTTCATAGTGCATCCAATGGTACAATTGAGTTCCCCCAAAGTATAACGTTACAATTAAAAGAATTAAACCTATAGGTATATACCCACTAATTCCCTCAGCAACTCTTTTTACCAAAACAGCCCAACCGGCATTAGCTACATAATTAAGAGCTACAAAAAATAGGGCTCCTACTGCAAATAATAAAAAGTAATAACTGTTTAAAAGCATATTAGCCCAAAAACGAGTCGTCCAAGGTTTTGAATGTTCTGCACCGTGCTCACTGTCAGCTAAGTCATGCGATGCACCTTCAGCGTGGGTTGCAGTAACTTCTGTTGCATGTTTTTCAACAGTATGGCTTTCATTCCCTTTTATTTGATATACCCCAATAACCGATAGAATTATACCAACGGCCAACAATAACACACTAAGCATTTTGGAGCGTGAGGTAAACTCAAATTTCTCCTGCTTTATTTCTATATGATGATGTCCCATTCCTTACTTACTTTTTGTTAGTTAACTTTAGTACTATCTATTGCTGGTGCAGCTGGTGAAGCACCATTAGCCATACTCAAACTTTTTACATAATGAATTACTTTCCAACGCTCGGTAGGTGAAAGCATGTGGGCATGAGAACCCATCATATTTTTACCGTAGGTAATAACATGAAATATTTTACCATCTGCCAAATTTTGAATATAAGGAGTTTGGTAATTTTCAAATGGTGGTTTAGCAAACTTACCTTCAACAATTACTGGTCCGTCATTTTTACCCTCTTTACCATGGCAACTCCAGCAATAAATGTCATAAAGCTTTTTACCTTCTAATACATTTAATGAAGTTTTTTCTACTGGATTAATGTTAGCAGCAGCAGCTTCATATCCTTCTGGTGAATCGAGATAAGTATAAACATAATCCAATTGTCCACGAGCTATCGTTCCGACAACAGGTAATCTCATTGTCATTCCATTCGGGTTATACTCCATATGACGTGTTTGAGAGTATGGTTCATACCCTTTAGAAACATACATATCAGGAGAATATTCAATACCTGTATTTTCATCTCTACTTTTACATGAATAAAGGGTGATAGCAATTAAAGCTAAAATAAATAGTTTTGATAACTTATGCATGTGCACCTCCCGCATTAACAGCGTATTCTCCAACATACTCTTTTGTATGTAAAACTCCGTTTTTGGTCATTATCGCGTTTAATTCGTTTCTTCTGTTTGTATCCAATGTATCGGCATCAAATGCAATCAGTAAATAATCATCAGTTTGACGTATATCTAAGATATCAGGACGAACACCGTGCCCCATTTTATTACGAAAGAAAAATAAAAATGCTAGACCAAATGCGGTACAAAGAACTGTACATTCAAAAACCACCGGCACCATACTTGGCAACATGTGATAATCACTTGGCTTACCACCTATATTCATTGGCCAATCAAAAACCATCATATAAAATTGTAGTAACAAACCAAGACAAAATCCTGTTAAACCACACAAGAAGGCGGCTATAGATAGTCGAGTACGACTAATACCCATGGCTGTATCTAAATGATGAACAGGAAATGGGGTATAGCAATCAAATACTTCTATTCCCTTTTCTCTAACTTCTTCTACAGTATGCATGAGATTACTCTCATCATCAAATACTCCGTAGATTAAATTGCGTTTATTTATTGACGTGCTAAAGCAAAACATATTATTCTTTGTTTTTAAGGATTCCTTTTACTTCTGCCATATTGATTACCGGTAGGAATCTACAGAATAAAAAGAAACAAGTGAAAAATAAACCAAACGTTCCAACAAAAATACCTACCTCAATGTAAGAACCCTCATACATAACCCAAGAAGAGGTCAGGTAATCACGGTGAAGAGATGTTACGATAATTACAAATCGTTCAAACCACATACCAACGTTTACAATAATTGACATTATAAATAAAAACCATGGTGTGGTTCTTGCCCATTTAAACCAAAATACCTGAGGGGCAATAAGGTTACAACTCATCATTGTCCAATAGGCCCACCAATAGGGTCCAAACGCTCTATTTAAGAAAGCATATTGCTCATACTGAACACCTGAATACCATGCTATAAAAAATTCAGTGATATAAGCTAAACCTACCATTGTACCAGTAAGCATTACCACTTTGGCCATAGCTTCCAAGTGTCCTATCGTAATATAATTTTCATAATTAAGCACTTTACGTGCAACTAGTAATAAGGTTAAAACCATTCCGAAACCAGAGAAGATAGCTCCAGCCACAAAATAAGGAGGGAATATCGTTGTATGCCATCCTGGTACTATGGACGTTGCAAAGTCCATAGATACAATTGTATGTACTGAAAGTACAAGTGGAGTAGAAATACCGGCTAAAATCAAAGAAACAACTTCGTAACGAGCCCAAGTTCTAACAGAACCTGTCCAACCCATTGAGAAGAAATTATACCAAAATTTACGTCCTTTAGTTGTAGCTCTATCTCTGATGGTGGCAATATCAGGGATAAGTCCTAGATACCAAAAAACAAGGGATACTGAGAAATAAGTTGAAATAGCGAACACGTCCCAAAGTAAAGGTGAATTAAAGTTTACCCATAATGACCCAAAGGCATTAGGTAAAGGAAATACCCAATAGGCACCAACCCAAATTCTACCCATGTGAAACAAAGGAAAAATGGCTGCGCACATTACTGCAAATATTGTCATTGCTTCTGCTGATCGGTTAATGGACATTCTCCATTTTTGACGAAACAACAAAAGAATTGCTGAAATTAAAGTACCTGCGTGACCTATACCAACCCAAAACACAAAGTTGGTAATATCCCAACCCCACATTACTGATTTGTTAATATTCCAAACTCCAATACCGGTCCAAGTAGTCCAAAATAATGAAGCTACTAGAATCATTAAACAGAAAAAGGAAACTATAAAACCTATCCACCACAATCTAGTTGGTTTATTTTCCAACGGGCGGCAAATATCGGCTGTTACATCTTTGTAGGTTTTCCCACCTGTTACTAACGGGGGCCTTATGGCTGCATCTATTACTGACATTTAAATATTATGAATGATGTTCGGTTGATTTATGATTACTCTCTACATTACGAATCTTAGTCATATAAGAAACGGATGGCTTAATACCAACTTCTTCCAACATGTGATAAGATCTTTCGTTTTTGTATAATTTAGAAATTTCACTGTTTGGATCGTTCATGTCTCCAAAAACAATTGCATTAGAAGGACAAGCTGACATACAAGCAGTCTTTACTTCTCCATCCTGAACCTTGCGATTTTCACGTTTTGCTGATAATTTACCAGCCTGAATTCTTTGAATACAGAAACTGCATTTCTCCATAACCCCACGAGTACGAACTGTAACATCAGGATTAATTACCATTTTTCCAAGGTCATTATTAAAATGATAATCAAATTTATCATTATCATTATATCTGAACCAATTGAAACGACGTACTTTATATGGACAATTGTTTCCACAATATTTAGTTCCAATACAGCGGTTATAAGTCATTTGGTTTAACCCTTCAGAACTATGCGTAGTCGCCAACACAGGGCAAACAGTTTCACAAGGAGCATGAGAACAATGCTGACACATAACCGGAGCGTGAACTACTCTGATATTGTCATAAACATCAGTGTTTTCTTTATTGATATCGTCTTCCTTAGTTAAGTATTCGTTTGGGGTATAAAAACTATAATAACGGTCGATACGAATCCAATGCATTTCACGGCGTAAACGTATTTCTTCGCGACCTACTACCGGTACATTATTTTCAATATGACAACTAACAACGCAAGCTCCACAACCGGTACAAGCATTCAAATCTATTGCCATTCCCCATTTATGACCATTTGAATAATCATATTCTTCCCATAAAGAAACTAAATCAAGTTTGCCCTCGTTTCTTACATAAGGATTTTTATTATATTCATCTAGTGAGGCTTCACGAATGTAATCACGCCCCTCTATTGTATGGTGTGTTTGAGTTTGTGCTAAATTATAGGTATCACCGGTTGATTCAATTGTAACGGCACCTGAAATATTATAAGAAGTAGTTCCGTTGGCAATTTTCAAAAATGGATAAGCATTTTTACCTAAATCTTTTCCTACTTTACCAGACTGTGTACGTCCATAACCCAATGCAATAGCATAAGTACCTGAAGCTTGACCGGGCTGTATTAAAACAGGAACATTTTTAATTGAATATCCACCAACTGATATGTTTATTACATCATCTTGCTTAAGACCTTTTTTGTCGGCTTCAGTCTTTGAAACCGAAACGTAGTTATCATAACATACTTTTGAAATAGGATCTGGCACTTCATGTAACCATGGATTGTTGGCCATAGCACCATCTCTTACTCCTACTTTTTGGTAAACTATCAATTCAGCTTCATCACCTTTAGGGGCATTTGCAACAAGAGTAGTTGCAATCTCATTAAGATTAGAAGCAAACGAAGGCACTGATGCAATTGTTGAAGGTTTTATGTAAACACCATCATGAATTGACTGGTTCCAAATAGTGGCATCTGCAGCCCAATTAGATTTTATATATTCGTAAGCATTTGCTGCAGCAGCAGGAGTTCCGGCCCACAACAAGATAGATTCAATAGCTTGTCGTGTGTTAAACACCGGTGAAATAGTAGGTTGGGTAAATGAATAAACACCGGCTTTTGGCTCAGCATCTCCCCAACTTTCTAAATAGTGATTATCAGGACAAACATAACCTGCTAAATCAGAAGTTTCATCCTTTTGATCGGCAGTAGAAACAACAAGTTTAGCTTTCTTTAAACCATCCGCCAATTTAGCTGAATTATAATACGAGTAAACAGGATTTGCTCCAACAAATATTACACCTTTCACTGAACCTGAAGATAATTCAGAAACAAATTTCTCAAAATCTGCTTCCACAAATTTTGACTGATTAGAATAATTATTTAGGTCAATGGTTGTTCCATAATTACCAAGCATAATATTAATACCATTAACTAAAATTTGATTATTGGTATTATTAGATTTTGAAACAACTAAAGATTTACCTTTAGCTGCAAAAAGTTCCTTGGCTGAATTTTTAATAGCATTTCCAGCTAATTCTGCATTTTGCTTTACAGGTAACTGACTTGTACCGGCTAATTTAGCTAATTCATTGTACAATGAAATTAAATAAATTCCCTCTTTAGATTCACGCATAGGTACCCTTACATCTGCATTTGTTCCTGTCAGAGATAAAGTAGATTCAAACTGATAATGTTTAGACATCTTTCCACCTTTAGGATTTCGATTTGTTACCCATTGCTTTGTAAATTCAACAGGAGAAATCCAAGTTCCTAAAAAGTCAGCGCCAAACGAAACAATAATTTCAGCTTTATCAAAATTATAAGAAGGTAAAACCTTTTTACCAAACGATTGCTCATTTGCTAATAAAATTCCTGAATAAGAAATAGGATCATAAGTTACAACCTCAGCGGTTGGATACTTTGCTTTAAATGCGACAACCGCCTTATCAAATGACGGGCTATTAGAAGTTTTGGTTACGATTCTAATTCCTCCATTAGCAGAAACAATACTTCCTAATTTTGAAATAATGTCGGTATCAAGTTTGGTCCAATCTTGTTCTTCTTTTCCATCAATTAATGGATTAGCTAAACGATTAATGTCATACAATGAAAGTATACTTGCCTGTCCCGTGGCACATAAAGCACCTTTGGAAATTGGCGATAAAGGATTTCCATCCATCTTAATTGGACGACCTTCACGTGTTTTAACTAAAACACCACAGCCAGTATTACAGCCCAAACATGTTGAAGCATAATAATTGGCATTACCGGGTGTTACACCTTGAGGTTTAACAACATAAGGTATAGCATATTTAACAGGAACTTTTTGGCAAGCTGCCAAAGCTACTGCTGAAACACTAAAACCGAAAAATTTAAGGAAATCACGGCGATTAGAAGATAAATCAAGGTCGGTTGCATTTAGCACATCCTCAAGAGGCAGTGCTTCATGAAACTCATTACCCTTTGTTTGAACAAACTCAGGTTGCCCTTCTGCCTCTTCTATCCCTTTCCAATATTGATTATTTAGTTCCATTTAGTACAATCTAAAATTTTAATAATGACATTTACCACATTCCAAACCACCATTATCAGCAACGGTATAAACACTTTTACCTTCAATTTTTAAACGCTTGTGAAGATCTTCGTAATATTTGTTATTGGCCAAATCAATTCCTTTCTCTTTATGACAGTTGATACACCAATTCATTTGAAGACTTGAAAACTGATAAACTTTATCCATTTCCTGAATTGGGCCATGGCAAGTTTGACATTCAACCTTACCGGCAACAACGTGCTGAGAGTGATTAAAATAAGCTAAATCTGGTAAATTATGAATTCTAACCCATTCAATTGGTTTTTGCTTATAATTTGGGATATAAGAATTTGACTCAGGATCCCAACCAATCGCTTTATAAATTTTACTAATTTCAGGAGATACTTGTCCATTGTATCTGTCACGAAGGGTTGTATACTTGTGACAGTTCATACATGTATTTGCCGAAGGAATACTAGCTTGCTTGCTTTTATCCGATGTAGAATGGCAATACTTACAATCCATCTGAAGCTTGCCCGCATGTATTTTATGCGAAAATGCAATGGGTTGAGTTGGTGAATATCCTTTTTGAACACCAACCTCTGTAATACCAAATTTGTATGCCTGCACAAATGCTGTTAATCCAAATATAGTCCCTATTAATAAGGATGCAACAGTAGGATTAAGTGTTCTTAACCATGGTTTAATAACCCTTTCATAACGTGTTAACTCCCGGCCTCCTTCGGTATTTTCATCGATTATTTTGTCAAGATGGCTTTTTACCCTATATAGGAAATAGGCAATAACCATAAATAATAAACAAAGAAGTAAAACTATCACAAAGGTGGTATCTGTGTAAAACAAACTTGGTTTCTCTCCAGATACTGCAGCAGAATCCTGCGCAACAAGTGCAGTAGAAGCAGCCAGCACCGATATAAATGCCGCTGTATTTCTCCTGCTATTTAGATATTTTAACATATAGGATTTGACCTGATTTTTCGGCTGCAAATATAAGGGAGTAAACGAATGTGGCTAATCTAATTTTTACACAAAATAAACAATTTAGAATTTATCTAAATAATATCTATATTGCTCTTTTTCAAATGTTTATAACATTTATTTAATGTTAATAAATATTGTACACTTTGTATAATAGGCAATGTTCATACTTAAAATGATCTTTATTTCAGAATTAAGTTGCAAACCTAAATTAAACTTGATTCCCAAAAAATAATTATGGTCATAAACATTTTACAGAATTATCATTTTAAAAAATATTTCAGTCTTTACAAATAAAATTTTCGACGGGAAATCCGCAATTTTTTATTTTAAAAACAAATACCTATTCACAGTTTAAAAGACATTGTTAAAAACTTGTTCTTTAATAAAGCTCTCGGTATTCTTATATTTGAAAAAAAATAAATACATAGTGCAAAAAGTTGTTTCTTTTTTTTCCGCAATAGCATTATTACTTTTTTTTTCAGAGGTCTGCTTAGGGCAATCTAAATCTAAGAGTAAAGCAGAAATTTTAGCATTCAGTGATAGTGTTTGTTTAGTCGCAGGTGTTCCTCCGGGATTAATCAGGGATATTGGAAATAACGAGACTGGTTGGCGCTTTATTCGAGACTTTAGCGGAGGAACAGCCCATGGTGATCTTCAAATTGTTGATAATACATTCTACCATTGGTATAAAAAACTTAAATTAACTGGAGGTAAAACTCGTGAGAACTATCTTATAGTAGGGATATATTACATTAAATTTTTGCATAAAACTTTTGGAAGTTGGCAGAAAGCTAGATATGCCTATGCTAGAGGTCATTGGAAAGAACCTTCAAAATGGAGTCCTCTTGAAAAAAAATTTATGGGCAAAATTGATTGGACTAAATATGACAAACCACGCCCAAATACAAGAGATTCATTAGCCAAATAAAACGTTTACATTTAAATTTTATTTAACATTTCAAGAATAATTGTGAGTATTTTCAGTCCTTGAAATTTTTAAATTGCTTTACTTTTGCCGACATGCTCACCGAATTAAGGGTTAAAAATTACGCACTAATCAAAGATCTGGTTTTTAAACCGGGACAATCTTTTAATGTAATTACAGGTGAAACAGGGGCAGGAAAATCAATATTATTAGGTGCTTTGGGTCTGATATTAGGAGAAAGGGCTGATTCAGCAACTATTAAAGAAAATGAAGATAAATGTGTCATTGAGGGTAATTTTAATATCAAAAACTATTCTTTGGAAGAATGGTTTAAACAAAATGAATTTGATTATGCTGAGGATATTATAATAAGAAGAGAAATTGCTATTACCGGGAAATCAAGAGTATTTATAAATGATACACCCGCACAATTGGCACAATTAAAAGATTTAGGAAAATTTCTAATTGACATACACTCCCAACACGATAATTTAGATTTATTTCAAAAATCGTTTCAGTTTAAGGTTTTGGACAGTTTTGCAGAATTGCAACCAAATCAAAGTTCGTTCATTCAAAAATTCGAAAAATTAAAGGAGTTAAACAATAATCTTTCCAAATTAAGAGACGCTGAAAAACAAGGTTCGGATGATCGAGATTTTAAACAATTTTTATTGGAAGAACTTCTGGCTGCAAAACTTTTAGAAGGTGAATTACCAGCCTTAGAACAAGAATTATCAGCATTGAGTAATGCCGATCAAAATTTAAAAATACTAGCATCTATTCATAACCAATTATCAGAATCTGAAACGGCCATAATTGACCAATTAGTTTTCCTTAAAGGTCAATTGAGCCTGGTTGCAAAGAACGATAAGAGATTTGAGGAATTAGGAATTAGATTTGGTGATATTCAATATTCATTAAAAGATTTAGCAAATGAGCTAAACCAATTAACTGAACATACTAACAATGATCCCGAACGACTGGAAACAGTAAATCAACGACTTTTATTGTTGCACAATCTTGCTAAAAAACATCGGGATGAAGATTTAATAGTAAAGCAAAGAAATCTTGAACAAGAATTGTCCAAATTTGCCAACCTAGATAATGAAATAAAAGCATTGGAAGATGAAAAAGAGTTAATAGATAAAGCATGTCAATCACTAGCTAAAAGCATTTCGGAGCAAAGAATAAATAAAAGTACTTTGCTTGAAAATCAAATTAATGAAATGATTGTTCAATTGGGAATGCCGGGAGCCAAAATAAAGGTGTTAGTTAATGTAAGATCTACCGAAGAATTATGGCAATATGGATTGAACGATACCAATTTCCTATACTCACCTGCAAGCGGCAAATCATTTAGCCCTATTCAAAATATTGCTTCTGGTGGTGAAATATCACGAGTAATGCTGGTTTTAAAAGCCATTCTTGCCAAAAAGAACGCCATGCCAACCATAATTTTTGATGAAATAGATTCTGGAGTTTCAGGTGAGGTTGCTCTAAAAATCGGTGAAATGTTAAACCTAATGTCATATGACATGCAATTAATTGTTATTACCCATTTACCACAAATAGCTTCTAAAGGAAATAAGCATTATTTTGTTTATAAGAACTCAAATGGGACGACTGTGCACTCTGATATAAGGGAATTAACAGAACAAGAAAGAATAAATGAAATTGCGGAAATGATGGGGGGAAAAGATTTTGGAAAATCGATTCAGGAAAGTGCTAAACAATTGTTGAATCGTTAAAATTCCTCATCCAAGGAAGGTAAAATTTCAATCTTTCGTTTCTAACTTTTTTTAAATGAACTATTATTGCACACTTTTTGTTGAAAAGGAATTAATAAATTAATAGTTAAAAATTCATGAAGATATTTTCAAAATCACTCGTAATAATGTGCCTGCTTAGCATTACCAACGTTTTAATGGCACAGCATAATATTTGTGGCACAGATCAATATATGGCAGAAATGCTTAAAGCAAATCCGCAATTATTAAAATCAATTTCGGATTATAATGATGGTATTTCTAAGGCTAGCGATTTTGACATACGATTAAATAAAAAGGGAGTCACCCGCACCATTCCTGTAGTTTTTCACGTAATTCATACTTATGGTGCCGAAAATATTTCGAAGGCTCAAATTGAAGATCAAATGAGAATATTAAATGAGGCATATCAACGTTTAAATAAGGATACATCAAATACCCGAAGTATTTTTAAAAGTGTTGCCGGAGATTTAGATGTTGAGTTTAAATTGGCTAGAAAAGATCCAAGTGGGAATTGCACGGAAGGTATTACAAGAACCTATTCTGAATTGACAGATGGTGGTGATGAAGCTGTTAAAAATCTTATTCGCTGGGATTATAGAAAATATTTAAACATTTGGGTAATAAAATATATTGCCAGAGATGCAACCCCAACATCAAGAGTGCTGGGCTATGCCACATTGCCTGCCTTTACCAATTCTACATCTGATGGAATTGTTATACTTGCAGATTATGTTGGCAGTATTGGCTCAGCCATAGGTAACAATAATAATGGGGCAACATTGGTTCATGAGGCGGGTCATTGGTTAGGACTTTATCACCCATTTCAAGGTGGATGTGGCGGAAATTGCAGCAATTCTGGGGATTATATTTGCGACACCCCTCCTGTAGACGAGCCAAGCTATGGTTGCCCAACAACTAACAATACTTGCAATAATGATGTACCAAACCAATTAGATATGGTAGAAAATTATATGGATTATGCCAATGGGACCTGTCAAAATATGTTTACCAAGGGACAAAAAGCTGTAGTTGATTATAATTTTGGAAATGCCAGTTACCGTGCTCAAAACATATCTACTGCAGCCCACACCTTTACTGGGGTTTTCACAACGCCAACATGCAGTGCCATTGCTGATTTCAATACTGCTAACAATGTTATAACAGTATGTCAAGGAGGTAATGTAAGTTTTAAAGATTACAGTTATAATGGTGTTGTATCATCCTATGATTGGACTTTCGAGGGTGGCACTCCTGCTGTTTCGGGAACATCAGCACCTACTATTACTTATAATGGTACAGGTTTGTATAACGTAACCTTAAAGGTAACAAACGCCCAAGGTTCCAATACCAAAGTTGTGACAAAAATGATTAATGTAATTCCTTCAGTTTCACTAAATGCAACTCCAGTGGCTGAGGGATTTGAAAATGCCAATGTTTTAACCACCAGCTGGAAAGCATGGGAGACAGGAGAATATGGATGGAAGCGCATAACAACAACAAAATATGAAGGCAATGCAGGAATGGTAGCTACAATTGATCAAGGCACGGTTAATAATGCATCATATTCTTTGGTGTCAGCTCCTTATAATCTTTCATTAATTAAAGGACGGTTACCTAAATTAAAATTTAAAGTAGCTTACAGACCGGGAATTACCGGAAGTACAGAAATTCTTACTGTATCAGTATCCTCCGACTGTGGTCAAACGTGGAGGGCTTTAAAAGCATATTCTAATAGTTCAGGATTAGGAGTGGATAAAGTGGTAGAATTGGGATGGAAACCAACAATACAATCAGAATGGAAAGAACTAATTTTAGATTTAAGTGCCTATGAAAACGTTAAAAACCTGATGGTTAAATTTGAGGCTAGAAGTCGCAGTGGAAATAGCATTTACTTAGATAATGTTAATATAGAAGCTGATTTGGCCGCTTCAAATAAGTTGCTAAGCCCAAATACTTCCACAATAAGTGTTTATCCAAACCCATCTAAAGGTTCTGTAACTATTGAAATTAATACTAAAGGAAAGTCATTTGAAGGAATTAAAATTTTAAGTACTACCGGTCAAGTTATTGAGAATATAGAAACCATTGTTAACCAAAATGATACAGAATTTAATTTTACTGCCAATCATTTGAAAGAAGGTATTTATTTTGCACAAATAAAGCTGGATGGTCAGTTAATCATTAAAAAATTTATAGTTATCTTTTAAAAAAATAAATGTCAAAAAACCTAGTAATTGTTGAGTCCCCCGCTAAAGCCAAAACTATTGAAAAATTTCTTGGATCGGATTTTCAGGTAAGATCATGTTTTGGCCATATCCGCGACCTTGATAAAGGAGACGATGCCATCGACATTAACAATAAATTTGCCCCAAAATATATAATACCGGATGATAAAGCCGCTGTTGTAAATGAATTAAAAAAATTATCGAAAAGTGCTGATATGGTATGGTTGGCATCGGATGAGGACCGTGAGGGGGAGGCTATTTCTTGGCATTTATCTGAAGTTTTAGGGTTAAATAAAGAGACCTCAAAACGAATTGTATTTCATGAAATTACAAAACCAGCCATATTAAAAGCTATAGAAAACCCAAGAACCATTGATAAAAATTTGGTGGATGCCCAACAAGCCCGACGCTTATTAGATAGATTAGTAGGCTTTGAACTTTCACCGGTATTATGGAAAAAAGTAAAACCTTCTTTATCAGCAGGAAGGGTGCAAAGCGTGGCAGTGAGATTGGTAGTAGAAAGAGAAAGAGAAATAAATGGATTTCAATCTAAATCAGCCTTTAGAGTAATTGCTGAATTTGAATTAAATAATAAAAAATTTAATGCCGAACTGCCCAAACGATTTGAAACAAAAGAAGAAGCTTTAAAATTTTTAGAAAGTTGCATCGGTTCTGATTATATGGTTAATTCAGTTGATGTAAAACCAGGTTCACGAAAGCCTGCTGCACCATTTACCACCTCTACATTGCAACAAGAAGCTAGTAGAAAACTTGGTTATTCTGTATCGCAAACAATGACTTTGGCTCAACGACTTTATGAAGCAGGACATATTACTTACATGCGTACCGATTCGGTAAACTTGTCTGATACCGCATTAGCAGGTTCGAAAGCTGAAATATTATCAGCCTACGGAGCAGAATATAGCAACCCCAGAAAGTATACCACAAAAAGTGCCGGTGCTCAAGAAGCTCACGAAGCTATAAGACCGACATACTTTGAAAACCATTCTGCCGGTGATGATGATCAACAAAAACGACTGTATGATTTAATTTGGAAACGTGCTATTGCATCGCAAATGAGTGATGCTAAAATTGAACGAACTGAAGTAAGAATTGACATCACAAAAAACAAAGAAGTACTTGTGGCCTCTGGCGAGGTAATAACTTTTGAAGGATTTTTAAAGGTTTATTTGGAAGGAAAAGATGAAAGCAAAGATGATGACGATGACGGACAAGGCGGCTTAATGCCAGCAATGAAAAATGGTGATAAACTTAACTATATTTCTATTACTGCGACTCAACGTTTTACAAGAGCTGCACCAAGATATACCGAAGCAAGTTTGGTAAAGGATTTGGAAGAATTAGGTATTGGTAGACCATCCACATATGCCCCAACCATTAGCACGATTCAAAAAAGAGGCTATGTTGAAAAAGAATCCAGAGAAGGTGGAAAACGAAATTTTGACCTATTGCAATTAAAAAATGAAAAAGTTACGGCTGAAACCAAATCAGAAATAAGCGGTGCTGAAAAAAATAAATTATTTCCAACAGATATAGGCGGAGTTGTAACTGACTTTTTATTGAAAAATTTCGACCATATTATGGATTATAATTTCACAGCATCGGTTGAAAAAGAATTTGATGAAATAGCATCCGGCATGCAAAGCTGGACAAAAATGCTTGAAGAATTTTATCATCCTTTTCATGATTCGGTTGATAAAACAATGAAAATTTCGGAAAAAGTAACCGGTGAAAGAGAAGTTGGGATCGACCCAAAAACTCAAATGCCGGTATTTGCCAAAATTGGTAGATACGGACCAATGATACAAAAAGGTGATGGTGCCAATGATATTAAACCTGTATTTGCAAAGCTTAAAAAAGGCCAAAGCATTGATACCATAACATTAGATGATGCTCTTGAATTATTTGCGTTACCACGCACATTAGATGATTTTGAAGGCAAACCAATGAAAGTAGGTATTGGCCGATTTGGTCCATATATACAGCACAATAGTAAGTTTTATTCTATAGGGAAAGAGGATGATCCTTATGAGATTTCAAGTGAAAGAGCTTTAGAAATAATAGAGGAAAAACGTAAGGCCGAAGCAGAAAAATATATTATGGAATTGCCAAATAATATTATTGTTTTAAACGGTAGATTTGGCCCTTATTTTACCCAGAATAAAGAGAATTATAAAATTCCTAAAGATGCTGACCCAAAATCATTAACTTTAGAAATCTGCGAAAAAATTATTGCAGAAACCAAGGCCAATCCAAAAGCTAAATCTTCGTTTAGAGGTAAAAAAAAGTAAATAAAATTTGATAAACGAGTCCGAAATAAAAGCTTTAATTTCTTTGCTCGACGACACAGATAATGAAGTAGTGAGCCAGGTAGAGAAGCGCCTTTTTCAATTGGGACCAGAAATAATTCCTGCACTAGAGCAGCCCTGGG
Source organism: Chitinophaga pinensis (assembly GCA_945897885.1). Classification (GTDB taxonomy): domain Bacteria; phylum Bacteroidota; class Bacteroidia; order NS11-12g; family UBA9320; genus JABWCE01. The sequence goes on along the minus strand of CAMDGU010000006.1, from coordinate 75,308 downwards.
ATTTGAGCGATATTAATGAATTGAGACAAAGACGACTCGATGAAATCATTAAAAGGATTCAATCTCATACGTTAACGAACGAACTTAGAAATTGGAAACAATCCAATCAAAGTGATTTACTCGAAGGCGTTTTAATATTAAATAGGGTAAAATATCCTGATGTTGACCGTCAATTTATTGATAACCTAATTGACAAAATAAAATTGGATGTATGGTTAGAAATGCATTATGACTTAACGTCATTTGAAAAGATAAAAATTCTGAACTACGTCTTTTTTGATGTTCATAAGTTTGTTGGGGATAATGAAGATTATCACAATCCTGATAATTCCTACCTATCACGTGTTTTTGAACGCAAAAAAGGAAATCCAATCTCACTTGCCATTATATATTCACTAGTTGCCCAAAGATTAAGATTACCGGTATTTGGTATCAATTTGCCTCAACATTTTATAGTTGGTTATCTCGAAAATTTTAATGATACCGAGCCATTAAGACTTAATGACACAAAAATGATGACTCCCGAACCAAATGCTCGGGTTCAGTTTTACATCAACCCATTTAATAAGGGTTCTATCTTTCCAAGAGAAAACCTGTATATATTTTTGAAGCAGGTAAATGTTGAACCAAGGGATGAATACTTTTTACCATGTTCAAATATTGAAATTTTAAAACGTATGGTTCGAAACCTTATTTCAGCTTACGAAAAGCTTAAAAATCCCAGTATGATTCACCAATATGAAGCCATGATGGCGGTTTTAGAGGAGGTTTAAAAAATTTGAAGTAAAATATTACTAATATTGCCTTCTACTGTTTATGACAAAGTTATTTTTTTATTTAACATGATGAATTTTACGTCTCTGCAATAAAACAAAAACTGAAAGATGAAGATCATGAAACATAAATATTTCATGCCGGTCAAGATTCTTTAGATAATCTTCATAAATTCAAAATTCTTTACCCTTTACTTTATGATGCCGGACTATTTGTTAAAAAAATAATGTCCGAATATCCAATTGTTTCCACAATTATGCTATCTGCTCAAATTAGATATTAGTAATGAAGTAAAAGCCTATAAAATGGTGCAAAGAACTATATTGTAAAAAAATGATATTTAATTTAGTTGTATCAAACTAAATTCGCTTAACCAAACCCGACCACTTCACTTCTATTATGGACCAAAAAGGTTGAATGGTAATATAAAAACAAGTAGATACAGATTATGGAATTATAGACATTAAGGAATTACCAAATGGGATTTATTATATAAAACTTGAAAATGAAACTTTTTCTGAGAATCAAAAATAGTGGTAAAACATTAACTTTTTTTTGTGGTTAATCCAAATTTATCAACCTACATAGCCACCGATTTGTGAGCCGCTAAAAACCGCTCTGCATCCAAAGCGGCCATGCATCCGCTTCCCGCTGCAGTAATGGCTTGACGATAAATTTTATCTTGAGCATCACCACAGGCAAATACTCCTTTAATATTAGTTTTACTGCTATCAGGTTGAGTTACAATATAACCTTGCTCATCAAGTGTTAGATAATCCTTAAATATAGCTGTATTAGGAGTGTGACCAATAGCGACAAAAAATCCTGATATTGTTATTTCTCGTGTTTCATTTGTTTGATTATTTCTAACGCGAACTGCATCTACTCCAAATTGACCTAATACTTCATCGGTTTCAGTATTATATAAAATTTCAATATTGGCTGTATTTTCTACCCTATGTACCATTGCTTTAGAAGCCCGCATAGCATCCTTACGAACCAACATGTAAACTTTATTACAGATTTTAGATAGATAACTTGCCTCTTCAGCTGCGGTATCCCCCGCTCCTACTATAGCAACATCTTTTCCTTTATAAAAAAATCCATCACATACGGCACACGCTGAAACACCTGATCCGTTTAAGCGCTGTTCGGAAGGCAATCCTAACCATTTGGCTGAAGCTCCAGTTGCAATAATTACTGATTCTGCCTCGATAATATGCGTTTCATCAACAGTAACTTTATGGGGATAAGCAGAAAAATCAACCGATGTTACCATTCCATAACGGATATCTGTGCCCAATCTTTCTGCTTGCTTTTTGAACAAATCCATCATTTCAGGCCCTTGAATTCCATCTGGATAACCTGGGTAATTTTCAACCTCCGTTGTTATTGTCAATTGCCCACCTGGTTGCAATCCCTCATACATAACTGGCTTCATATCTGCCCGTGAAGCATATATGGCTGCAGTATATCCTGCAGGTCCCGAGCCTATAATTAAACATTCTACTTTTTCCATAACTATTTCACAAAATTACAATTATTGATTAAAACCCTTTAATGTTACTTATCATCAAAACTGATTTTTATTAGTTGAAATATAAAGAATTTTACGCCAGCAAATTTTTTTTCCTTAAAACTGATTTTGTTTGAATGAGAACAGTAAACTGTTATCAAACTTTATTCTAAACCAAACCTTATAGTGCTACATTACCATTTAATATCATCAGTAGTTATCTGTTAATATTGGTTTTGGATAAAGTTTTTAAAAAATAAGTGAAATAAACCCAATTTATAAATCATCATGCACTGCTTGTGTCATGTTTGCCGTTCCTGGCATGATTACATTAATGATGGAAAGTTCTGCCAGTGTGCCTTTGGTTTAAGTTAAACAAGGAAACAATGCTATAAAATGTTCAGTACCCATTAAAAAATTTGAACATTCAAAATTGGTAATTGTAAGGGTTAAAAAACTTTGCGTTTGATCAATTGATTATTAAAAAATCAAAAACTGTGTTTAAAACTTTAGGATTAAAATATTCACACGATGACCAACCTTTAACAATAAGCAATAAAAATATTTACTGCACTTCAAATGCTGGTGTTTTTGATTTTGAAGTAAATCCTTTGAAAGAACCAGCTTAAAAACCATTAAAATTTGATAAAACTGCATTAGTAAACCGTGGAGTATTGATAACTTTAAGGTAAAAAAGTTGCATTTAAACCGAAATAAAACCTTCTTTAGAAACAAATAAAATACCTTTGTATCCTTATTAATATAGAAAATGATAAAATCAATAACCACGCTGATTCTACTAGTATTTACATTTACCGCGAACTCTCAAACCACTGACTCGGTAGGCACCGGGGCATCAAATGCCAATGATATTTATTACAGTTTTACCAAAGGAATTATTAAATCTCAGCCAAATAATGATTGGGATTTAGCATTTGAAATTACAGGATTTACTGCCAGTATCATGGTGAATCATGTAAAAAGTTTGCTGGTATGGCAATCGCCGTATTCTTATGCAAAATGGTCTACTTTAGATACTGCCGGTTACAAATCTTGGAAAAAAATGTACAACAGCCCGCATAGCTGGAGTTTAGGAGCATTCAACTTACACAATACCAATAACGGTGATCCTTATGATTTAGGTTGGGGAACTTATGACCCCAGCACACATATTGTTGTTGGTGATAGTGTTTTCCTTATAAAATTATCAAACGGTGCTTTCAAAAAATTAACAATCCTTAACTTAAATTCAGGTGTATACTCTATCAAATATTCTGACTTGGATGGTTCCAACGAAAAAATTGCCTCAATTGACAAGGCTCTTTTTAAAGGAAAAAACTTTGCTTATTATTCTTTTACTACAGAAGCTACCATTGACCGCGAGCCTGCCACTGCCGATTGGGACTTAGTATTTACAAAATATACCGAATTTATTCCAACTGCTTATAATGTTGGTGGAGTTTGGACTAACAAGGGGTATAAAACCGCTGAAGCTAAAAACACTCCGATAACTACAAATGATTACGGTACTTTCCGTTTTTCAGATTCGAACAGTATAATCGGTTACGATTGGAAAACATACAACCAACCATTAAACCGTTATGACATTGCAGCTAACCTTGTATACTTTGTTACAACTAAAAGTGCAACCTGGAAAATATACTTTACTGGATATAAAGGTGGAGCCAACGGAACGTACTATTTTACAAAACAAGGATTCACATCCGGTATTAACCTACCTGTAATTGCAACAATTTCTTTATACCCCAACCCAGCAAATGGATTGTTAAATATTTCATTATCTTCCGACAATTCGCTAATTGATTATAAGATTACTTCTGTTTCAGGCCAAAAAATAATGGAAGGTAATGAATCTATCATTGATATTTCAGAACTCTCGAAGGGCGTATATTTTGTAAATATACTAACTCAAAAAGGTATCCAAAATTTAAGATTCATTAAAAATTAATAACCTAAAAAGTGTTATGATTTCTGATGATAGTCATTTTTATTGATGACTATAGTCATATACCTTGCTGAGACAAGTTTATATTTTTGCAACCGTTAATGTACACCAAACTAATTAAAACTAAGCCAAAACCATTTTTTGCTTTAAAAGCAATGCTGGTATTGGCTTTTTTTCTATTTATAGTTTCTGCAAATGCTCAAATAAGGATAAAACTTATAAGTGAAGAAGATAGCAGTTTGCTGACCTATGCACCTATTAAATGGACGATTTTAAATACTGGCAAATCATTACACACGGTAACAAATGAAAAAGGCGAAATAGTAATAAACAATGAAAGGAGTAAAATTTCAATTCTTATTACTTACTTGGGATTTGAAATAACAAAGGATACAATTCACCAAGATGGATATTATACTATTAAACTAAAAGTTGATTTAAAATATTTGCCCGAAGCCGTGGTTACCGATCAATATGCGGCCACAAGTCCTGAAAAATCAATTAATAAGGTAATTGTAATTGATGAAAAAAAAATAAAAAGCATGGCAGCCAATAACCTTAATGACCTCCTTACAAATCAACTAAACGTAAAATTGGCTCAGGATAATTTATTAGGAAGTAATATGACCCTGATGGGTATTTCCGGTCAAAATGTTAAAATATTGATTGATGGTGTTCCAGTAATTGGCAGACAAAATGGAAATATTGATTTAAGCCAAATCAATCTAAATGATATTGAACGCATTGAAATTATAGAAGGCCCCTTATCTGTAGCTTATGGAACCAATGCATTGGCAGGAGCTATCAATATTATTACCAAAAAGAAACAACTTAATAAAGTTACTATAAATGCAACAACGTATAATGAAAGTGCCGGGCGTTTTAATAATACCATAAATATTGGTTTACGAAAAAGCAATGGCGTTTATCATATTTCCGGAGGTCGCAATTATTTTGATGGATGGTCCTCAAAAGATTATATTAGATTTCAAGAATGGAAGCCTAAGGAACAATACTTTGGCAGGGTCCAGTATTTGCGAAAAATTGGTCTCTTTGATTTAAATATTAAAACGGATTTTTTTAATGAAAAGCTCATAAATAAAGGAACACCTAGGCTTCCATATATGGAAACAGCCTTTGATGAAAATTATAAAACCCGACGTTGGGATAATTCAATAACTGCCACTTCCAAATTACCTCACAATCGATATTTAAACCTTGTGGCTGCCTACAACGTTTACCATCGAACCAAAAACAGATACCTTTTTAATAGAGTTACTTTAAATAAGCAATTGGTTCCTGAAAGCGATGAGCAGGATACCTCAAAATTTACAGCTATAGTTTTAAGAGGTACTTTTACAAAATCACTGATGAATGCTCGATTGAATTATCAAATTGGGTATGATATTAATAGTGAAACGGGCAATGGTAAAAAACTTAATAATAAGGAAATTACTATTAGTGACTATGCTTCCTTTTTAAGCTTGGAAATTTCGCCAAATATAAATTGGCAATTAAAACCTGGTATTAGAATCTCTTACAACACATCTTACAAAACCATTCCATTGCCTAGCCTAAATATTAAATGGGCGGTAAAGAAAAGTTTAACTATTAGAGGTTCATATGCCAGAGGGTATAGGGCTCCAGATTTAAAAGAATTGTATTTATTTTTTGTAGATGTAAATCACAATATTATAGGAAACCAAAACCTAAGACCCGAGCAATCGCATAATCTTCAGGCATCTGTAGTTAAAAAAATAATTAAAAAATCAAACTGGATTCAACCTGAACTATCCTTGTTTTATAACACAATAACTGATAGAATAGTACTTGCAAACCTTCAAGGAGCTTCCTATACCTATAGCAATTTAGATATTTTTAAAGCATTAACCACCAATGCCAACCTTGGTTATAAATTAAAATCATTTACCGGAAACTTAGGTGCTTCGAATACCATAATATCATCAGCTACCAAAGGATTTGAAAATCCATTTAGCTCATTTGAAATAACGAATAATACAGCTTATACCCATAAAAAATCAGGATTAAATGCTTCTATTTTTATAAAAGTTAATAGCCAAGCTATCAATTTTGTAAAAAATGAATTGGGTGAGTTGTCTAAATCTAGCATAGCAGGATATACCTGGGCCGACTTAACATTAACGAAGCCATTTTTTAACGAAAAATGGGTAATTGGCTTAGGAGTTAAAAATATTTTAAATGTAACTTCCGTTACTTCCAATGGCAATACCGGTGGCACTCATAGTGGAAATGGCAACGCATTGCAATTAGGAATGGGTCGTATATACTTTTTAAAATTGGATTATAATTTTGTAAAAAAATAATGCAAAAATTTAGCCTTATACTTTTTATCATTGTCTTTATTTATGGTTGCGAACGGCCTGAAAAACCTATTAAACCATTCGACCGGGGAGGTATTATTACCAATACAGCAAATATGGGAAATACTTATAACGACCATATTTTCTTTAATTTAGATTCAAATAAGATTGTAAAAACAATAAAACGGATGGATTGGGATATTGCGTTTGATTGCAGAAACGATAAACACATTATTTTACTAAACAATGGTCGCGGGGTTTATGCTTCTGCAACAGGAAAAACTAATTTTAGTGACGTGAAAGACACCATTGGTTTAAAATTTTTATGGGGCCAACCTGACTTAAATTTGGATAGCCTAGCAATGGGACAATGGTGGCTAAAGCCTTCTGAAATTTTTATTATAAATCTAGGCAGGGATAATTTCGGATTTCCATTGGGTTTTATTAAATGTATACCTGAATTGCAGCCAGATAAAAGCTTAAAAATAATGTGGTGCAAACTGGATGAAAATACACCTAAAGCCTTTATAATTAAAAAGAATAACCAATATAACTTTAATTACTTTTCATTTTTAAAGGACGAACTTGCTGATATTGAACCACCAAAAGATTCGTGGGATTTATGGTTTACACAATATGTAAAACTGGTATACTCAGATGATTTTAAAATAACCCAAAATTACCAACTGGCAGGAGTTTTAGTTAATCATAATCGAATTGAAGTAGCCCATGATTTTACAACACCCTATAAGGATATAAACTCAAACAAACTTGCATCTTATAATTTTTTGAAAATTAGAGACGGAATAGGTTATGAATGGAAAGCTTTCAATTTTGACACCAACTCCTACTCGGTAAATTCACAATTAAATTACATTATTAAGGTTTCCGATGGGTTTTATTATAAACTTCATTTTCTTGATTTTTATAACGATTTAGGAGCTAAAGGATATCCTAAATTTGAATATCAAAAACTTTAGATATTATCTAAAAACGGGGCTAACCTTAATATTATCTACAATTTCATCGTACTCATAAGCCATTATTTTTACAGCATCGGTGCTATCTTTTCTAAAGAAAGTAAGTTTTTCACGCATATTACCATCTTTATATTGAGCATCAAAAATTAATTCGGCATAATCACCTAAGTCATTACTCCCGTTCATTTTAAGTTTTACGCCATAATCATACATTTTTATAAATCCCAACTGGCCTTTTTTTTCTCTAGCTTTTTGATAAATCTTATTCCATTCATTAACTGGGGTTACAATTAATGCATCCACATGCATATACTTATTTGCCCCTGCATAATTTTGGCTTTTTAAACTATTGTAAAAATCATTTGAAATAGCAACTGCCTCATTCATAATTACATCTTTTTGAGAAATATAGGATTGTTGCTTATTTGTTTTAGGAACATAGGTTTTTATTCCTTCTTCGGTTTGATAAACTGAGTCTTGAGTTGTTGATTCATTACCCTGATTATTATCAACAGAATTTTGGTTAATGCAAGCTTGGCAGAGAACGATTAAAATAAATGCGAGATTTTTCATTTACTACAATTTTAAAGCTTTTCAATTATAAATTTGTGTATATGACGAAAATTCATTTGGTTTGGAATGTTAAATAAAAACTATATGACAATAGGCTATCCGTGGTTAAAAAGCTACCCAAAATTTGTTGCACACACAATTGATGAAAATAAATATTCATCTTTAATTGATATTTTGAACAGGGCTGTAATAAATTACAGTGTTCTGCCTGCTATAGAAAATATGGGTAAATCCATAACTTATAAAGAATTAGATGATTATTCAGATGCCTTTGCCTGGTGGTTACAAAATAAAACAAACTTAAAACCGGGAGATAGAGTTGCTATCCAATTGCCAAATGTAATGCAATTTCCTGTTGCTGTCTTTGGTATTTTAAAAGCAGGTATGATTGTGGTAAATGTAAATCCACTCTACACCGCGGTTGAAATGAAACACCAGTTTACAGATTTGAATGTTAAAGCTTTATTAATTCTCGAAAATTTTGCTTCCAACCTTCAAAAAATACAGAGCGAAACGCCTGTAGAAACAGTTATAATTGCCTCTCTTGGTGATATGCTTGGAACAATTAAAGGCACTATTGTAAACTTTGTTGTTCGAAAAATTAAGAAATTGGTTCCCTCCTATTCATTGCCTTCTTCCATCAAATTTAATGATACCATACGAGTTATAAATAAACCTGAGGCAAGAGAAATTAAATTATCAGATGTTGCCTTTTTGCAATACACAGGCGGAACTACAGGTGTTCCTAAAGGTGTAACCCTTACCCATGGCAATATATGTGCTAACATGGCTCAGGTAGATGCCTGGGTTGGTTCTCTTTTTACCTTGGGAAAAGAGGTAGTAATTACTGCATTGCCCATGTATCATATATTTTCATTAACTGCCAATTGTATTTTAGGTATACATTTAGGTGCAAAAAACAAATTGATCACCAATCCGCGGGATATGAAAGCCTATTTGAAAGAATTAAAGAAAGAAAAATTCTCCTTTATTACCGGCGTAAATACACTATATAATTTAATGATGAACCATCCCGATTTTAAAACGGTAGATTTTAGTGGTTTAAAGTTGGCATTAGCCGGTGGAATGGCTTTACAGGATGTAGTGGCTAAGCGTTGGGAAGAAATGACTGGAAAAGCTATAGTTGAAGCTTATGGATTATCTGAAACATCACCTGGTGCCAGTGTTAATCCGGTGGATGGAACCCACAGAATAGGTACTATTGGTTTGCCTTTATCATCTACCATATTTAAATTTTTTGATGATAATGGAAACGAAGTACCTTATGGACAAGCTGGGGAAATAGGGATTAAAGGCCCTCAAGTAATGCCAGGCTACTGGGAACGACCTGATGAAACAGCTAAAGTATTTAATGGTGATTTCTTTTTAACAGGTGATATTGGAATAATGGATGAAGATGGATTTACTCGAATTATTGACCGAAAAAAGGAAATGGTGGTAGTATCGGGTTTTAATGTTTTTCCAAATGAAATAGAAAAAATTATTGCTGAACATCCAGGAGTGTTGGAAGTTGGAGTTAGAGGAGTTCCTGATGAAAAAACAACCGAAGCCGTTAGTGCTTTTATCGTAAGACGAAATCCAAATGTTACTGAAGAATCTATAAGGGCCTTTTGTAAAGAAAAACTTACCCCCTACAAAGTGCCAAAACATATTCATTTTAGAGAGGAGTTGCCAAAGAGCAATGTTGGTAAAATACTTAGACGCTTATTGGAATAATTGATAAAGCGCAAAAAAAATAAAGCTTTTGTTTGGATTCTTTTAAGCCTTACTCTTTTGGCTACTGTTTTTGTGGCTCAAAAAACTTACAACAAATACATTTACAATCACAGTCAGACAAGCCTCACTGCAGCTGAACGCACTTGGCTCAATTACCATAAAGAAGTAGAAAAAGTTGGAAAGAAAATGGATATTGCTCCTGAATATCTCCTTGCTTTAATTGCTCTAGAATCAAGTGGAAATAAGGAAGTCCCAAGTCGTTTTGAACCTCATGTGTTTGTAAAATTACAAGAAGTGAGAGATGGCGAATTACAAAATTTTGAAAGTATTACAGCACAAGACATTGCCAATAGCAGCGATGAATCGTTAAAAAATTTGGCTTCATCCTGGGGACCTTTCCAATTAATGGGATATCAGTGTTTATATTTAGATATCAAACTTAAGGATATGCGAGGTAAAAAGGCCATTTATCACGGAGCACAATGGATAAAAAATGCCTATGGAAAATCTCTAGATAAAAAAAGGTATAAGGATGCGTTTCATATTCATAATACAGGGAAACCTTACCCTAAAATAGGACCACCCCGAACCCACAGCCGTTACTATGTTCCAAGAGGGATAAAATTTATGAAGGAATTTAAATTAATGCTAGATAAGGAAGCAGCTCAAAAATCCACTACCGAATAAATTCCTTATACTCCGGTTTTCGCTCCACATAGCCAATTAAATAGGGCAGTTAATTTTCATTTTCAGATTATTTTCTTTTACATGCTCCAAAGCAAATTGAGCCAATTTTCCGGCAATCCCTTTTCCTTTAACGGCTTGTGGAACAAACGTGTGCATGAATATAATATCACCTTTATCCCATCGATAATCTATAATAGCAAATTCTTCACTCAAAGGAATCTCAAACCTTAGTTTTTCAGTATTATTTCTTATTTAAATGTTTCATCAATTAATAATATAGTGTTTTGCTTATCTGTTTCTTTATACTTTTTATATTACATATAATCACTTATAATATTTCTACCTTAATCATCTTATCCCCTACGCCTAATTTATGAATGGTTTCCATACCTTTTATTACATTACCAATGATGGTGTATCGCCCATCTAAATGCGGTGTTGGGCAATGGGTTACAAACCACTGGCAACTTTCAGTATCTGGGCCCGAAGAGGCTAAACCTACCGCACCTGTTGAATATTTTAAAGAAGAAAACTCACTTCGAATCGTATAATTTACCCCTCCAAATCCGTCTCCACGAGGGCAACCACCCTGTACCACAAAATTGGGAACCATGCGGTGAAAGTATTTGCCGTTATAAAATCCGTCCTCTACCAGTTTAAGTATAGATGCTACTGAACCCGGAGCCTCATTCACATTCATTTGTATAATAAATTCGCCTTGGTTGGTTGTTACCTTAATTTTTTGATCTTCCCTTATTTTTGAAACATAATCCCAGTCAATTGGATGGTTCCATTCGGGCAATGGCTTTTTATAGGCTGTTTTATCAATCATTGCCAAAACCTTTGAAATATCGATATAAGCTTCCATCTCCTGAGGCAATTTTAATTTGGCTTGAGCTTCCTCAAATAATTCTCTATAATTTGATTCTATTGGTATTTGTTTTTCTAATATAGCATTGGCTATAATACTTAAGGCTCCTTCGTCGGAATCTTTAATAAGTAAGGTAATGGTTTCATTAAAATCACTCATCAGATTATCGGGAAAACCTTTGGAATTGCGGCATTTTATTAAAGATTCCGTAGCTGCAGATTTGATGGCAGGTTCTTCCGTTTGCATTAAGATTGTATTAATAGAAGGATAAAAATTGTAATCGTTTTCTAGCACTTGCAGATACCAAATTTTATCATAAATGGTATGAGTAACAGGAAGTTTCAAGTTGTTATATTTACATTCATTTGCTTTTAAAAAATTAACAATAGCTGGACTGTAGGTGAGCTTAGGATTTTTTTCAAAAGCATTGCAATTTTTTGAAATGAGTTCGGAATAAGCCAATTGAACTGCTGGATTGCTTTTACCACTTGTACTTCTTACCAACTTACAGTTTGATGAATCAAAACTAAATTCTTTCAAATTTGCCCTATAAACAGATATAACATTAAGTCCTGATTCATCTCGTAAGTCATCATCTTTTATTGATAAATATTGGTCGAAAATTGTCTGCTTTGCTGACGAATAACTACCAATCGCATTTTTTCCTAAAGCAATCAATAATGGAATTGCAATATCTGATGATAACCTAGAAGATTTTAACAAATCAAAGACGATAAAGAATTTATCCTGACTTAAAGTAAAGTTTGTTCTGGCCAAATACCACGCTGAATAAAACTTGTTATCATAATCATCTTCTAATAATAAATTTACTGTTTTTATTGTCAAATCAGGATGGCCAACTCCTTTTAGCATCGCTCTGTATATGCACTCTGCATAGCCATATTGGTTGGTATTATTAATGGTAACTAATTTATCAACCTTTGATTTTGTTATGCATTTACCTAAGGCTACTAATGCAGCAGGCTTTATCTTTTGTTTCTTTTTATGGTTAACTATTTTTAACAAATAAGGAATATAACACGAATCGCGGGTTTGTCCTATGGCTTCTAAAGCAGCTATTTTTACAGCAGTATTCCCTTTTTTTACCAATCGTAATAGTGGTTTTCTTAAACTACTATCTTGCCAACTTTGCAAGCCTTTTAATGCCAAAATCTTTTGGTTGTTGGTTCCACTTTTTAAAATCGTTTTGGTATAAATTGCGTCGTTTCTGTCTTTGGCTTCCCAAATTTTCCTGTTGGTTTTAACTTTAAAAATATTTTGAGAAATAGCATGATGGCTATAAAAAAGCAATCCTAAAAAAATAAATAAAAGGATTGGAAACTTATTTTTGAGCTGTAACATAAAAATAAAAGGCAATTAGTAAAAAAAATAAATTGGGCAACCAAACGGCTAATATTGGAGCCATACTTCCAGTACTTCCATAGCTTATGAACCATTGAATAAAAAATAAATAGGCAAAGCTAACAAATAGCCCTACAGCCAGGTTAACACCCATTCCACCACGTTTTTTTGAACTTGAAACACAAACACCAATAAAGGTAAGTAGCAATAATGAAAACGGGGCTGCATACCGACGGTATTTTTCAGTTATGTAAAAAAATGCTCTTCCAGTACCTCGCATTTCTTCCAATTTAATATAGGCATTTAATTCCTCCATGTTAAAGGATTGAACATCATCGTCTCTTACAAAAAAGTCGTTGGCATCAAATGGAATAAGAGTATCCTGAAATTCGCCCATTCGTAAACTTTCAGTTCCATTACTGTAAAAAGTGCGGTAACGATAGTGATGTATTCTCCATTTTTTCTTTTTGGGATACCAGTTTATCCGTTCGGCTGATAGTTTTTGAGTAATTTTCCCTTTTTCTATCCACTCAATATCAAGATTAAAACCTGCGCTGTCCATGCGATTAAAACTGCCAAGAGACATTACAATTCCTGGTTTTATTTGTCTTACTATATTTTCTTTATATTCATCACTCATATTTCTAATATAACGGTTTTCAAACTCTACCCTTTTTTTATCACTTTCAGGTATAATCCATGCATTGAGTACAAACGAAAAAAGACCAAGAACCATTGCCACCAGTAAGTATGGACGTAAGAACCTGTTATAAGAAATACCAGAAGCAAGCATAGCTACAATTTCTGACTTACCTGCCAATTTTGATGTAAAGAAAATGACCGTTAAAAAAACAAAAAACGGACTGAATAAATTTAAGATAAAAGGTATAAAATTAAAATAATACCCTTTGATAATCGCTGAAACAGGGGCCTGCTTTTCTACAAAATCATCCAATTTTTCTGCTACGTCAAAAATTATTATGATGAGCGTAAATAGACCTAAAGCCACCACAAATGTGACAATGAATCGTTTAATTAAATACCAATCTATTTTAGTAAGCATTGAAATTATTAAGATTTCAGAAAATCAAAGACATGGCAATTTTGCCTTAATCCAATTTGTCTTTTACTGATTTAAATGCGGAGTAAAATATAGCTATCAGTTCATTACATTCGGCAATCAATGGGGTAACCAAACTGGCTTCCATTATTTTTTCTTCTTCAATAAATTCAAGTATATAACCACACTTATCTACCAATTCAGAACATTCACTTAGTTTCTTTACAAAGTTTGCAGTAGATTGGCCAATTAACAATCCTCTGGTTTTTGAAGGTAAATCAATAGCTACAGTTAACAATTCATTTCGCAAGTGAATGGCTATTAAATTATTTGAAGGTAAAAGTAAAGCCAGTTTGGTGCAAGTATGGCCTAAAAGCTTGGTTCTTTCTCTAAGTTCAACCGGATTCATAACAACAGCAAATTTATAGATTAGAACTAAGATTATCATATTTAAGATTTTAGGTTTTTTAATAACAAAAACTTTAAAAATTCCTTTATTCCGAATCCTCTTGAATAACTTATAAACCTATGCGATAAAACAAGCGAAGCTTGATAGTGAGACGTAATTTGGTAATGTTAGCAGCATCAGATTTAGTTCATTGTATTATACCTTGTGATTATTTCCTCCAACTACAATTATTTTCGGCATACCATCAGAGCCATAATCATTAATTTAATACCGTTGTTTGAAAACTTAATGTTATTGGGCATTCCATTGTTATCAAACCATCCGGTAAGCGATGCACAATTGGTATTTGCATAATCATCGCATACAAACCTAAAAACTTATTCAGGATTAGTAATGGAATAAATTTGAACAATATAATAAGCTATTTTGGAAGGAATAAGGCAAGATGAACATGGCATTATCCAATCCAAAATGATAACTTTTCCGCTGTTTACCTTTGCAAAAAAATCCTAATTATTTCAAGAGAAATGATTATCGTTAAAATTTGTAGCAGTGGTTTGAGAAAAACGAAAAAGCCCTAAAATAGCAGAATTATTAAAAAAATACAGTCGCTTAATGATCTTTAATCTTTTATTATTCAACAAACCTAAACTAAAAAGATCTAATTAATTATAATAGAAATCAGTTTTAAAGCCTGACATCCAGCACCTTCACCATTTTATTTTTCCATTCAACAAAAGTTCCTTCTTCTATTTTTTGACGGGCTGTATTTACCAACCATAAGTAAAACGATAGGTTATGAATACTTGAAATTTGGCCAGCTAAATATTCTTTGGCTACTAACAAATGCCTTAAGTAGGCTTTAGAATAATGCGGCATAATTTCATCATCAATGGCACTAAAATCATTCTCCCATTTTTTATTTCGAATATTTATCGTTCCATTTTTTGTGAAAAGCATACCATTACGGGCATTTCTTGTAGGCATCACACAATCAAACATGTCAATTCCTAATGCTATACATTCTAAAATATTAGATGGTGTACCAACTCCCATAAGATATCTTGGTTTATCAGCAGGTAATATAGAACAAACCAAATCCGTCATGGAATACATATCATCATGAGGCTCACCTACTGATAGCCCGCCAATTGCGTTTCCTTCACAATTCATGCTCGCTATAAATTCAGCCGATTGCTTTCGTAAATCAGGGAACGTACTTCCTTGAACTATTGGAAAAAGTGTTTGACTATAACCATACAATCCTGCAGTATTATTAAAATGATCAACACAGCGCTTAAGCCAACGGTGTGTGAGATTCATGCTTTTTTCCGCATATGCTTTTTCACAAGGCCAAGGTGTGCATTCATCAAAAGCCATAATAATATCGGCCCCTATTTCACGTTGGGTATCCATTATATTTTCAGGAGTAAACCACAATTTGCTTCCATCTATATGACTTCTGAATTCTACACCATCTTCCTTTAATTTTCTATTGGCAGCTAATGAATAAACCTGGTAACCTCCACTATCTGTTAATATCGGTCTATCCCAATTCATAAACTTGTGTAACCCACCAGCTTGTTTAAGCACTGAGGTTCCGGGTCGGAGGTAAAGATGATAGGTGTTTCCTAAAATTATTTTGGCGTCAATGGGTTGCTTTAAAAACGATTGATCTACCGCTTTTACAGTTCCAAGGGTGCCTACAGGCATAAAAATGGGTGTAGGAATTACTCCGTGGTCGGTTTCAATATAGCCGATTCGGGCTTTGCTTTGACTATCGGTGTGCTTTAGGGTAAACTTCATTTACTCAAAATGAAGGGATAACTGAATAAGTTTAGGATACAATCCACCTAAAGATTGGGTATAAATATAATTATCTTTAATAAGAGCGTTGCCTATGTCATTGCTAATTTTTATTTCGGGCGAAAATTTGAAGTATGGATAATACAAATCAAACCCAAATCCTAAATCATAATTAATGGTAGAAGCTTTCATACCAACTATCGGTTTGGTAGCACTTCGTTCAGTCTCGGCATCACTTGTGAAATTGTAGCGGTAGCCAATCCCTCCTATAACATACATTCTAAAATTTTTGTGCCTAACGCTTTTGTATTTAATCAATAGCGGAACTTCAAAATAGGTGGATTGCAACATGGCTGTTTTTGTCATTCCTCCTTTGAAATGGTAGGTTAGATTACGTTGCGACATAACCTGAACTATTGCCATAGTTCTTAAATCCCAAAATTCATTTAAGTGAAAATTAACAATACCACCAACCCCAAGCCCAGGAAAATTAGTGGTGGTAATGGAATTTAAGGTGTCAATTGGCAAAGAAAAAAATTGTTCATTTCTTGAAAATTTCATTTTACCATAGGTGCCTATTATTGAAAATCCAAAATGAACTTTTTGGTTAAGGTCATAAAGAGGGTCGTTCATTTGGGCCGTGGCTACCCGACCAATAAATACTGTTATTAAAATTGCTAAAAATCTGGTCATTATTTCTATTTAACGGCCGTATATAAAGTACAGATGCCAAACATAAAACGTTTTTCTTTACAATCCAAATATCCGCATTTGGTCATTATTTTAATAAAATCAATTCCATCGGGAAATGCCTTAACCGACTCAGGCAAATAGGTGTAAGCTTTATTATTTTTAGAAAAAACTTTGCCTATAAAAGGCAAAATATTATTGAAGTAAAAATTATAGCCTTGTTTAAACGGAAACGAAGCCGGTTTTGAGAATTCAAGAATTGCCACTTTTCCTTCCTTTCGCATTACACGATTCATTTCAGTTAATCCTTTTTCAAGATTTTCAAAATTACGGACTCCAAAAGCTACCATTACAGCATCAAACTCATTATTAGGATAATTTATATTTTCGGAATCTCCTTTTTCTAAAACGATATTGGTAATACCAGCTTTTTTAAGTTTTTCTCTTCCAAAAGACATCATCCCTTCAGAAATATCAATCCCTACAACTTTGTCAGGATTTAATCGTAAGGCTTCAATGGCCATATCGCCTGTACCTGTGGCTACATCCAATATTTTTTTTGGGTTAACTACTTTCAATTCGTTAATGGCCTTTTTCCTCCAAATTTTATCAATACCTAAGGATAAAGTGTGATTTAAAAAGTCATATTTAGGACTAATGGAATCAAACATTTGCTCTACTTGAGCCTTTTTTGATTCGGGTGATAGTATATCAGGCTTTACTTGCATTCAGTTTGCAAATATAAGCCTATTGGCCTAGCTTTGGAAACGATATGGAAGTACAATCAGCCCGATTTATAAAGTCGTATGGCGAATACACTCAGATGAGTTTTGAGCAAAGACCTGAATTTGCATTTATAGGTAGAAGTAATGTGGGGAAATCATCGCTGATTAATATGCTTTGCAATAATAAATATCTCGCAAAAACCTCTTCAACTCCAGGCAAAACCAAACTTATCAATCAATTTTTAATAAATGATAAATGGAACTTAGTAGATTTACCAGGTTATGGCTATGCACGAGTTTCAAAAGACGACAAAAAACAGTTTGACAACCTTATTACAAACTACATTATAAAACGTGAGAATCTTTATTGTTTATTCGTGCTTATTGATAGCAGGCTTGAACCTCAAAAAATTGATGTTGATTTTATTAATAAATGTGGATCATCAGGCATCCCCATTTGTTTGGTTTATACCAAAATAGATAAGGACAAAGGAAAACTGGTAGATAAAAATGTAGAAGCAATGTGTATTGAATTGAAAAAAACTTGGGAAAACTTACCTACCTATCTTCTTACATCAGCTGAAAAGGGAGATGGGAAGAAGGAACTTTTAAAAAATATTGAAAATGCATTAAAAATTTCAATGTAAGTCATAGTTATCAAGATACCCTATAAAACACTTATGAGAATATTATTACTCGCCTTAGTTATTATTAATTATTCAATCCCAGCCAATTCGCAAAGTAAATTGAAGCAGGACATAGGAATAAACTTAGCCGGTGTATTGATTAAAAATCAGGAAACAGTGGCCCCGGCATTGATTTATAAGTATTCTATAAATGATTACCAGATAAGGATTCAGCTTGCACTTGATGGAAAGTTGGACAGCCGAGATAGAAAAGGAAACATTAATAGTGGTGGCTCCTTTGGAAGTTTTAGTCAGGATACAATCCTCAACTTTGACCCGGGAAGAAATGTACGCTATGGTTTTATGTTGGGAGTTCAAAAAAATACTGAAATAGACCAAACCAATTTTTCATACTACTACGGGTTAGATATTATCTACATGATGACTGATTTTGCGCAATCAGGAAAAGGTTTGGTGCTGCAGGGAAACGGAGGGTTTGATACTACTAAAAATAGAATAAACATAAGAGTTTCAAACAAAAATAAATTGAACACCTATGGAATTGGTTTACCTGTGGGCATAACCTATAAATTTGGCAAATGCTTTTACACTTCTTTGGAAGCCAAATTTGTTATAGCCTATCAAAAAGGCAAATCATACAATATTACTGAAACAACTCAGGTTCAAAATTTTCAGGAATTTACTACAAAAACCGAAACAGGTGACAATTTAAAAGGGTTTGACTTTGGAATTAAACCACTTACCGGCCTATGCTTAGGCATGTTTTTTTAAAGCAATGCTAAGTTTTTGGGAAAAAAATAGTTTTTTAAACTACGATGTAATTATTGTTGGAGGAGGTATTAACGGACTTTCAGCCGCTTGTGCCATAAAGGAGAGACACCCAAACAAAAGTGTTCTTATTATAGAACGGGGCAGTTGGCCACTCGGGGCTAGTACCCGCAATGCAGGATTTGCATGCTTTGGAAGTTTTTCAGAAATAAGGGATGATATTGCCCAAAATGGATTGGACAAAGCCCTTCAACTTATTGAATGGCGGGTAAAAGGTTTAGAAATTAATAAAAAAAGATTGGGGGTTTCAAAAATGGGATATAAAGCCAGCGGCGGCGGTGAAATCATTTTTGATGACGAACTTTTTGACATTGGCGAACTTTCAGAAATGAATAAAAACCTCTACCCTATTTTAAAAAACGATGTTTTTAAAACCGATATTTCAAAAGTTTCAGAATATGGTTTTAATCCTAAAAACATCCGCCAATTTATAACTAATAGTTGCGAGGGTAAGTTAGATTCAGGATTGTTGATGTATAACCTTTGGCAATACACAGCAAGCCTTGGTATAATAATAATGAACGGAATGGAGGTTCAGGATTTTAATGACACGGGTAAAAAGTGTGAGGTAATTGCAAAACATAATTTGATAAAGGAACAACCCACTTTTACTTGCCAAACCTTAATTTTTAGCACCAATGCCTTTTCACAACGGTTTTTCCAAAACATGGATGTGGTGCCCGGACGTGGGCAAATACTAGCTACAAAGCCCATAGAAGGTTTAAAATTTGATGGTATTTTTCATTTCCGTGAAGGGTATTACTATTTCCGTAATTACGGCAATCGCATTATTTTTGGTGGAGGAAGAAATGAAAATAAAGAAGGTGAAACAACGACAGAAATAGCCTTAAATGATTCCATTCAAAACAGTTTGGAGCTGTATTTAAAAACGTTAATTATTCCGGATACAGAGTATGAAGTAGACTGCCGTTGGGCAGGAATTATGGCTTTTGGTCAAGATAAACTGCCTATTATTGAGCGGGTATCTGAAAACGTGATAGCCGGAGTGAGAATGGGTGGAATGGGCCTGGCATTATCAGGAGTTACATCGGAGAGGATTGCGGAGATGGTATAGTCTAACTATCCCTTTAATTGCAAATAAATTAAAGCCACTGCGGCAGCGGTCATAATAATTAGGGCTGCAAATCCTAAAATATTAGATACTTTTCCATTCACATTTTTACCCATAATTTCTTTATTATTTGAAATATGAAGGATAATGGCAATTAATACCGGAGCTGTTAAACCATAAAGAATAGCTGTATAAATCAAAGCCTTTACAGGAGAAATACCAACGTAATTAAGCGATAAACCAATAACTAAAGAAATAGCGATAATGGCATAAAACGCTTTTGCCTCGTGAAATTTTTTATCAAGGCCTTGCTCCCAACCAAAAGTTTCAGCAAAAATATAAGACAACGAACCACTTAAAACCGGGATAGCTATTAAACCTGTGCCTATTACCCCAATGGAAAAAAGCAAATACGCCATATTTCCGGCCAAAGGTTTTAGTGCCATAGCCGCTTGTTCTACCGTATCTATTTGATGAATACCGCCTTTAAATAATACCGTACCAGTAGTTAATATTATAAAAAACATTACCAATCCTGAAAAAGACATTCCAAAATCCACATCCTGCACCATATCATTGATAATTTTTTTATTTACCACCAAATGCTTTTTCTTGGTTTTCATCTCCTCTACTTCTACAGATGCCTGCCAAAAGAAAAGATAGGGAGAAATAGTAGTTCCCAATATACCAACCAAAATGCTTATAAATTCTTTATTGAACTGAATCGTGGGAATAAAAGTGGCCTTTAAAATTTCTGCAAAATCCTGCTTGTATAAAAATGGGACAACAAAATAAACCAACATCACAATGCACAAGTACTTTAGGATAGATGCCATTTTTTGATAGGGCAAATAAATAATTAGCCCTGTAAGCAATAAGGTGAATAAAACACTAAAGTAAGTAGCATCAATACTTGGAAACAACAAATTACCAACGGCACCCATTCCGGCAATATCTGCCCCAATATTCATAATAATAGCAGGAAAACTGAATAAAAGCATCAGATATAAAACCGGCCGGGGGTAATGTTTTTTTAAGGTACCTGTTAATCCTTGACTGGTAATCAATCCTATTCTAGCACACATTTGTTGTATGGCTGCCATTAATGGAAAGGCGACGATGGATGTCCAAAGAGTAGCAAGTCCATAAGATGCTCCGGCTTGCGAGTAGGTGGCTATCCCCGAAGGGTCGTCATCACTGGCACCGGTTACCAATCCGGGACCCAATAGTTTCCAAAATCGGGTCAACTTATTTGAATTTTTTTTTGCACTCATTTTGTAATTTGAGATACAGGAAAGGTAGTTAGAATTAAAGATTATTCTAAAAAAGAATAATCCATCAAGGTATGCTATTTTCTTTTCATTACGCGTTTTACAGCTTCAACTATATTTATAGTTTCCAAACCATACTTTACAAGAAGTTCATCGGGAGTTCCACTTTCACCAAAGCTATCATTTACAGCTACCATTTCAACAGGGGCAGGATTATTTAAAGCTAATAACTGGCAAATGCTATCTCCAAGCCCACCATTCATTTGGTGCTCTTCTGCCGTTACAGCGCAACCTGTTTTAGCAACCGATGCCAATACGGCTTCGTTGTCCAAAGGTTTAATGGTGTGAATATTTATAATATCGGCTTCAATTCCCATCTCAGCTAAAATTTCACCAGCTTTAATGGCTTTCCAAACCAAATGCCCGGTGCAAAATATAGAAACAGCATTTCCACTGTTAATATGCCATGCTTTACCTATTTCAAATTTTTGATCAGGAGCTGTAAACACAGGCCACTTAGGACGACCAAAACGCAAATAAACGGGTCCGTCATAATCTGCTATTGCAATAGTTGCTGCTTTGGTTTGGTTATAATCACATGGATTAATTACCACCATTCCCGGCAACATTTTCATCAAGCCTATATCTTCTAAAATTTGATGGGTAGCACCATCTTCACCCAATGTAACTCCGGCATGTGAAGCGCAAATTTTTACATTTTTACCCGAATAGGCCACCGACTGACGAATTTGGTCATAAACTCGGCCTGTGCTAAAGTTGGCAAAAGTTCCTGTAAACGGAATTTTTCCTCCTGTGGCTAATCCGGCTGCCATCCCAATCATATTGGCTTCTGCAATTCCGGTTTGTATAAATCGGTCAGGAAATTCCTTTTTAAAGGCATCCATTTTTAGGGAACCTGTTAGATCAGCACACAATCCAACTACATTCGGATTGGTTCGTCCCAATTCTAATAAGCCTGCACCAAACCCTGAACGGGTATCTTTTTGATCGAGTATTTCTATTTTAACCATTTTAAAATTTTGTCAAAGTACATTAAGGGGTGTAACCTGCCCCGATTTTATTTCAAAGTCAACACGTTTTGTCGCAATAATGCGCTTGTCAATATTTGCTCGGCAAATTAACTTATACATGCCGGGTTGCATTACCAAAATTTGAGCACCTGATGCATTATTTACGTTAATTACCCATTCCAATTTGTTGCTTTTGGGATTGAATTTATAAATGGCTCCCATCACTCCTAATTGAGTGTAAAAATTAAGTTTCCCCGGCTGGTCTATTTCCACCAGCATTGAGGTACTTTGATTTACACTTACATTTTTTTCATAAATACGCGGTGTGCTTAATATTTCAATATCATATTTACCTACAATGTACTTTTCACTGGTATTAAAATCCTGAACATTCACCACCTCATGGGTTCCGGCCTTTTTTACAATGCATTGTAAACGGTTGTAATTGGTAACTCCATTCACACGCAATTTAAGTGACCCTTGCGGGGCATCTATTGCCACAATATTATGCCGTCCGGCTATTATTTCTACATTTTCTTTGGTTACAGGGGGTAAAGTATGAACCACAATATTATATCTGTTTACAGGATCCAGATTAATGGTATCAGGAACCCCTCTGTTATTTAGTGTATGAACAAAGTTATCCGTCATCCTACCTGTATGGTTATCATAAAAAGTCATGTTAACATCGGTTTCTAAGGCTCTGCCACTTATATCCAGCAGATTTACCTGCAACGTTGTATTATTAATTGCCTGCGAAATAACAACACGAAGCACATCATCAAATCCTTGTTCTGTAGTGGCATCAAAGAAACGACCGATACATTCAAACTGTTTCCCAAATTCTTTATCCAACCCTACTCCAATGATAAAAGGTCTCAAAATAACACCACGTCGTTGCAGTGCTTCTGATACTGCACATGGATCCCCATTACATTCTTCCAACCCGTCTGTAATTAAAATAATTACATTTCGGCACCGGTTATCCTGAGGAAAATCAAACGCTGCTTCCTGCAATGAATACGCAATCAAGGTAGTTCCTAAAGGGCGAATTCCCCTCAACTTTTCCTTCATGGCATCGTGGTTTGTTTTACCAAAAGGAATTTCCAGTTTCGTATCGCGGCAGTTCTGTTTGTCCTTGGTAGTTTGATGACCATAAACACGTAAAGCAATTTCTAAATTGGGGGTGTAACGCAAACTGTCAACCATCTTTGAAAGCAACCGTTTGGCCACATCCATTCGTGTATCCGTTCCCATTTCGGCATACATACTGCCACTGGCATCTAATAAAAATAAAATACGGGTTTTATTGGGTTGCTGGGCATACACATTTGGCACACATGTAAAAACCAGCAGGAGAATACATAAAATGAGGGTACTTTTAGATAATGCTTTGTGTATCAAATTATTTTTTAATAAATCTATTTACAAATATGAATCCATTGCAAATAGTATTACGAATAAGTTATTAATCTATTGTCCTGTAAATTAAATTAGTAATCACCCATTGTTTCGGGCAATTGAGCTAAGGCGTTTGCCAATTGGTCGTTGTTAGGTGCTATACCATGCCATTCGTGGCTACCCATCATAAAATCTACTCCGGCTCCCATTTCGGTTTTCATTTTTATTAAAACCGGTTTTCCTTTACCACTTATGGTTTTTGCTTTGGCAAGTGTGTCAACAACATTGGCCATATTGTTTCCATCCATATCCATCGTGAGCCAACCAAAAGCTTCAAATTTATCCTTTATTTCAGTTAGCCCCATAATATTAGCTGTACTGCCATCTATTTGTTGCCCATTAAAATCAACGATACCTATCAAATTATCAACTTTATTATGAGCTGCAAACATAATGGCTTCCCAGTTTTGTCCTTCTTCCAATTCACCATCGCCCATCAGGCAATACACCATTTTAGGGTCATTATTCATACGTTTGCTAAGTGCAATTCCTGTAGCTACCGAAAGTCCCTGGCCCAACGAACCTGAGGCAATTCTCACCCCTTCCAAATGTTCATGAGTAGCGGGATGACCTTGTAATCGGCTGTTCAGCTTACGAAAAGTTGCTAATTCACTTACTTCAAAAATACCGGCCCTGGCCATTGAGCTATAAAGCACAGGTGAAATATGTCCGTTGGATAAAATGAAAATATCTTCATTATTGCCTACCATATTAAATGGTTTAGGCTGATAGTCCATTACTTCGTGATAAAGTGCCACCAATAAATCGGAACAACCTAATGAACCACCCGGATGACCGGATTGCACGGCATGAACCATTCTTACGATATCGCGTCTTACCTGACTTGCAATATCTTCAAGCTGTTTAACAGTATGTTTTGCTGACATATATTTTACAAATTTGAGGTTTTAAAACTGGTAAATGCAATGATGTGGATAGTTGGGGGAATACTATTTTAGTAAAGAGACTTTGAGTACAGAGATATGAGAAATTTTACTGCGATTAAATTAACCTTAGTAGAAAATACACTATAAATTTTGACCTTATTACTTTAATGTTTTGGAGAAATAAGATATGAGAGGTTTGGGGTGTTATTAGATTATTTCTACTAAGGTTTAAAAGTAAAATAAATTATATCCATATTTTAAAAGCAAGGAAAAACAAAAAGAGCCGGAAATATTTCCCGGCTCTTTTTACTAGTTTTTTGATTTTTCTATCTAATTTCAACTTTTTGTGTTGCTGTCAATCCAGTTTCATATAAAACAGTTACAAAATAAAAACCTGGCTTTATGTTTTCAATATTTAATTCATTTTGTGCCTTGGATTCTATAACTTTTTTGCCGGTATAGTCGTACAAATCAATTTGCTGGGGCTTAAGAAAAGAAGAAAATTTAAAGTATATAATTTTGGTGGCTGGAATTGGGTATATTTCGAGACGTGAGTTATAATTTATTTTTCCTGAAGTTAAAATATTCTCAAGGTAAATTCCGTCAATTATTATTTTTCGTTCTTTGTCAGCAGCTTTTTGGGTATAACAATAAAATTTAATTTCCATGCTATCTGCATTTTTTAAAATAAGAATATCCTTTTCATTGAGTGTAACACCAATACTTGGAATTCCAATAGGGTAACAGCCGCATTTCTGTATTAAAGGAGGAATGGAAAATATGGTTTTCTTATCCTTGTCTAAATATTTTATATTTGTTACGAGGTAATCGTCAATTGAATCATTCGAGAAAAAACCCAATCTTAAGGAAATATCTTTGGAGGGAACAGCCTTGAATTTACGGGAGAGGGAAAATTGATAGTTCGGATTGTTAGCTGTGTCATAAAAAATAAAAAACGAATCGTTTTTTTCTTTATTACCAGTACTTCCATTAAAAGTAAAATGGTTATTGTGCTCAACCACTCCATTAGTTATCAATTTCCAATTCTTAATTGATATCTTAGTATCAAAAGTTTCAAAATAAGTTACTTGGCTGAAAGCAGCAATATTGTGTAACAAAAACGCAAGAAAAATCAGTTTTCGCATAATTCAAAAATAGGATTTATTCCAATATGCCTCTTGTGAAAATCACAAAATTAAAGTTTCCTGAACCACTAATTCTGCGCAATACTGTCCACCAAGTTTCACCTTCTAAACAATTGTCATGCAAACTTTTCTCAGAATTTACTATTGGAAAATCTGTTGCTAAATCCTTATTTAAAGTTTCAGAATGCCCCAACACTTTCATTGTTATATCTACATCCCAACAATCTGTTATAGGTGTATGTGTTGTAGGAATGTTAAAACAAAAGGTATTGCCAACCGCAATGGTTTGGCAATCCTCGGAAAAATATCCGTTTGGTGTAGGTTGATAAGCACAGCCAGTAAAACAGCCAGGTTTAGGTTTGATTTTTACGCAAATCTGATAATCGCAGCCATCTCCAGGTGCTTCGTGACTTGGACCAACATCCAGTAGTAAATCAGATGAATTAGTAAAGCAAAACGATGCTGTTTGATTAAAATTCCAATTGCAAGGGTTACCATTTCCATTTCCCCCATCTTCTTGAGCTAGGCTACTAAATGACAAGCATACAATTGCTAAAAATGCGACTAGATAATTAGTTAATTTCTTTTTCATAGATTTTTTTTTAGAATTCAATTTTAAAAAAACACAAAATTAATTTCAAGTAATTTTTATAAAAAAATCAACTCTCTGATTTTCAGTAATATTAATTTCAAAAAACCTACTTCGCCGCCAACGTTATCAGCGGTATTAGCATTTCTTCAATGGAAATGCCCCCATGCTGAAAGGTATTATCGTAATAATTTGAGTAATGGTTTTGGTTGTTTGGATAAACAAAGTATCCATTTTCACGGGCAAATATGAAGTTGCTGCTCAGATGTTGTTTAGGCAAAAGTCCATCTTCCGGTTTTTGTATTTCAAACACTTCTTTTTTGTTATAGCTTAAATTTTTACCGGTTTTATAACGCAAGTTAGACGTTGTTTTTTTATCACCTATAACCTTGATAGCTTCGGTTACTCTTACCGAACCATGGTCGGTAGATATAACAATTTTACCGCCTTTCTCTGCTATTTTTTTCATGGCTTCCCAAAGGGGCGAATGTTCAAACCAACTAAGGGTAATGCTGCGGTAGGCAGGTTCTTCCTCGGCCAACTCACGCATTATTTTGTAATCGGTACGGGCATGGCTTAATGAATCCACAAAATTGTAAACTATCACATTCATTTCGTTGCTGAACATATTGGGTATATCATCCAGCATATCTTTGGCCTGATCTAAATTTACAACCTTGGTATATTTGGTTTTTAGGGGTTTTCTTAATCTTCCTAAAAGGTCTGTAAAAAAATCACCTTCAAAATTATTTTTCCCTCCATCATCTTCATCATTACTCCATTTTCCGGGGAAACGTTTTTCAATATCAGAAGGCATTAAGCCAGCAAAAATTGCATTTCGGCAATACTGAGTACTGGTAGGCAGTATAGATAAATATAAATCTTCCTTTTCTACCCTAAAATATTCTGAAATAATAGGTGAAATGGTTCGCCATTGGTCGAATCGTAGGTTATCAATTAATATAAAAAAGAAAGGTTTTCCTGGTTCCTGTTCCGTTAAAATACCACGTCGCATCAGGGTGTGGCTCATTATCGGAGCCTGAGCATTATCGTAAGGTAAAAATTTTATGTAGTTGTCTTCTACATACCTACAAAAATTTTTATTAGCTTCTTGCTTTTGCATTTTAAAGATTTCTTCCATTCCCGTTTCCTGGCTTTGGTCAAAATTTACTTCCCAGTAAACCAATTTTTTATAAAGGTTTTTCCAATCTTCAAAACTTAACCTTTCTCCCATCGTCATACCTATATTCCTAAACTCTTGTTGGTAACCGGAGGTGGTTTTTTCCTTTACCAATTCACGTTTTTCAAGAATCTTTTTAATACTCAAAAGAATCTGATTGGGATGGGCCGGTTTTATTAAATAATCGTCAATTTTGGTACCAATAGCATCTTCCATCATACCCTCTTCCTCATTTTTTGTGATAAGTACAACAGGTAAATCATTTCGGTATTCCTTTACTTGTTTCAATACTTCAAGGCCCGATATCCCAGGCATATTTTCATCTAAAAAAATGATATCAAAATATTGCTTTTTTACTTCATCTATAGCATCGCGACCGTTATTTACAGTAGTTACTTTATATCCTTTGTTTTCAAGGAAAAGTATATGGGGTTTTAAAAGTTCTATTTCGTCGTCAGCCCAAAGAATATGTTCGTTTGCCATTGTATTTTTAACGTTGTGTTTTGTTTAAATATTGCCAGTGCAAAGAAACAAAATCAAAAAGGACAAATGGTAAAAAACAAAAAACAAATTCCATATCAAGGTCAGAAGCTTTTTTGAACCACATAGGACATAGAAACACATAGTATGAAACATAACATTATTATATGTATAACCTAATTACCTCTCTTACTATTTAATTTTTTTTCAATTTGAAATTCGTCAAAAAAACTAATAGCATTAAGCCAAATCCAATTACCTTTTTAACTTTTTTAACCAATCACCAATTTCATTAACTTTGCCCAACCACTTTGAACAAATTAAAAATAATAAATGACCCGGTTTATGGTTTTATAACTATTCCTTATGAAATCATTTTTGACCTGATGGAACATCCCTGGTTTCAAAGGTTAAGACGTATTAATCAATTGGGGCTAACTCAATTGGTATATCCCGGAGCCATTCACACCCGATTTCATCATGTACTTGGAGCCTTGCATTTAATGACCAAAGCGTTGGATACTTTGGAACAAAAGGGGGTAAAAATTACGAGCGAAGAAAAAGAAGCTACCTGCATAGCCATATTACTTCACGATATTGGACACGGACCTTTTTCTCATGTATTAGAAAACACCATTTTACCCGGCATTCATCATGAAACCATTTCATTGGAGTTGATGAATTTATTGAACAAAGAGTTTAATGGACGACTTGATTTAGCCATAGATATATTTACAAATAATTACCCTAAAAAATACCTTAACCAACTTATAAGCAGCCAATTGGATATGGACCGGTTGGATTACCTTACTCGCGATTCATTTTATACCGGAGTAAGTGAAGGTGTGGTTGGTATTGACCGTATTATTAGCATGCTGGCTGTAAAAGACAATGAATTGGTGGTAGAAGAAAAAGGGATTTACAGTATCGAAAAATTTATTATTGCCCGCAGATTAATGTACTGGCAAGTATATCTTCATAAAACTACTTTATCTGCCGACCAGCTTATTACCAATATTATGAAACGAGCCAAAGAATTACTGGCTAATGGTTTTGAGTTAAAAACGACAGACGATTTGCTCTATTTTTTAAAACTTTCAAATCCTGTTTCGCTTTCCATCCAATTACTTGAAAATTTTAATAAAATAGATGACTCTGACTTAATTTTAAACATTAAACAATGGCAATATTGCGATGATTTTGTGTTGAGTAAGCTTTGCAAATCACTTATAAACCGAAAACTTCCTAAAATTATTATCCAAAACAAACCCTTTGATAAATCGGCTATTGAAGATAAGAAAAATGAAGCTTTGAATACAGTTAAAGAATTAAATGAATCTACTATTGGTTACTTTGTAAATGCAGGAACAGTAAAAAATGAAGCATACAAAACTAAAGGAACTATTAAAATACTTACAAAACAGGGTGAACTAAAAGATCTTGCTTCTGCATCAGACAATTACAATATTGAATCACTTACAAAAACTGTGACCAAGTATTATTTGTGTTTTGTAGGATAGTTTTTCTACAAACCAATTATTTGGGGAAATACTCCTATCAACAATAAAGCGACAAAAGTAATTGAGATAACAACATAACCGGCAATATTCTTATCTGTTGGTTGGGCTATTATAGTTTCATCCGGTTTATTAAAAAACATGGCAGTTATGGCTCTAAAATAATAATAGATACTTATAGCTGAACTACAAATAGCAACTAATACCAACCAAAGATGATCGCTAATGGCTTGCTTAAAAATAGAAAATTTAGCAAAGAACCCCGGTAATGGAGGAATTCCCGATAGAGATAATAAACAAATTGTTAATATGACTGCTATTATTGGAGAACGTTTCCCTAATCCATTGAACATAGCAAAACCATTTCCTTTATTGTGATCAGGATTTAACAATAAAAC
Organism: Chitinophaga pinensis; assembly: GCA_945897885.1. Lineage (GTDB taxonomy): Bacteria > Bacteroidota > Bacteroidia > NS11-12g > UBA9320 > JABWCE01. Next base: position 45,304 of record CAMDGU010000006.1, on the reverse strand, counting down.
ACAGGCGAATATGCCTATTGTAGCTAATGAATACGCAATTAAATAAAAGGCGACAATAGATTGAGTTTCTTTGTTTACAGTAAGTAATGCCATTAATACATAACCTACATGTGAAATACTGCTGTAAGCCATCATCCGCTTAAAATCATCTTGCATTACGGCCACAATATTGGCAAATAACATAGTGGCTGCCGACATGATAGCTATTATCAAATACCAGTCACTTCCTAACATAGGGCTTAGATAAATAATGAATTTCAAAAAAGCACCTAAACCTGCAGTTTTTACAACCGTAGCCATAAAAGCAGTTACCAAGGTAGGACTTCCCTGGTAGACATCAGGACTCCAGTAATGGAAAGGAGCCGCAGCTATTTTAAATGCAAAAGCTACAGTAATGAATAACAATCCAATGCTAACGTAAGTAGGAGAGGTTTGCAATGCAGTGGCAGAAAAACTTCTGATAACATCCAAATCAAATGAACGGGTAGCTCCATAAATCAATGCCATTCCAAACAATAAAAAACCTGTGGCAAAAGCACCCATAATGAAATATTTTAAAGCAGCTTCGTTGCTTCTTAGGTTATTTCTATTACTTCCTACCATAACATAAAGTGGGATAGAAACAATTTCAATGCCCAAAAATAACATAACCATGTTATTAAAACTCACCATACAAACTACTCCGCAAAGCACAAAGAACATAAGTCCAATAATATCGCCTATACTTTCGGGATTGTAACTATACCCTTTGGCCGACATTAAAGTAATAAGTAATGTACTTCCTATGGCTATTGCAATAAATGTGGTAGAATAGTTATCAAAAATCAACATATTTTGAAGATTTTCTAAACCATAATTACTGTCATAAAACAAATAACCAAGCGCTGTAGCTAGCGCAACAGTAGCAAATAACGGCAATATTTTTTTAAGTCCAAATATTCCACCGAACAAAGAAAATATGCCTGATATAAAAAGTAAAACTAAAGTTTTCATAGTGTTTTCCCTCCTTTCATAATGTTTAATAATCCATCTACGGATGTTTCTGAAATATTTAATATCCAATTAGGAAAAATACCGATTGCCAATACCAAAACTACAATTAACCCAAGGGTTACGAACTCTGACCAGCTCAATTTTCCAATTCGTATTCCGTTATCCTTTTCTGGACCAAACATAGCTAATTGATAAACTCGCAGCATATAAACCGCACAAAAAATTATAGTTAAACCGGAAACAACTCCCAATATAACATGATAATTAAATGTAGCGTTTAAAAGTAAAAATTCACCGGTAAAACCATTTGTAAAAGGCACAGCAACACTTCCCAACATTATTACCATAAATAAAAACGAGAAACCTCTGCTGTATTTTGCCAACCCACCCATTTGAGTTAATTCACGTGTTTTTAAACGGCGTTCTATAATTTCAGCAATAAAAAACAATCCAATAACATTAATACCATGATTAAAACTTTGTAAAATTCCGCCTTGTAAACCTTCTTTGTTCCAAGTCATAATACCCGCGGCTATTAAGCCAACATGGCTTACTGAAGACCAAGCTATCACACGTTTTATATCATTTTGCTTAATGGCTATGATAGCGGCATAAATAATACCGATAACTGCAAGAATAATAAAAATATTATAGTTGCATCCACAAGCATTTTTAGCCATAGGATACATCCAGCGTATCATTCCAAAAATACCCATCTTTAACATGATACCCGAAAGTAACATAGTTCCCTGTGCAGGTGCTACACTGTAAGTATCGGCCTGCCATGTGTGAAATGGAAATATTGGCATTTTGATAGCAAAAGCTATAAAAAACGCCCATAATACCAAAGTTGATTCCCAACCCGTCATTTGAGCAATTATCATTTGATCCCACTCAAAACTATGGTCGCCCGGGGTGTGAAGATATACAAATATTAATGCCAACAGCATCAACAAACTACCTAGGAATGTATAAATAAAAAATTTAAAGGTAATTTTAATCCGGTTTTCCCCGCCCCAAATCCCTACAATAAAGTAAATTGGAAGAAGTGCCAGCTCCCAAAAAATGTAGAACATTAAACCATTCATGGAGAGGAACACTCCATTTAGGGCTCCTTGCATAAGTAAAACTAGCGACAGAAATTTTGTCATACTTGCATAGTTATTATCCCATGAACTTAGGATTATTAAAACACTTGCAAGGTTTGTAAGCAATAACATGACCATGGCTATACCATCAATACCCGAGGTAAAGTTTAATCCCAAAGAGTTAAACCAGGTATAGCTTGAAAAATATTGAAAAGCATTGGCTTTTAAGTCGAAACCTGAAAGCAACACAAAGTTTGTAATAAGTTGAACCACAGAAGCAGTTAAAGCCAGGACTTTTGCTAATTTATCTTTAAAAAATAAAGCTAAAAGCGATGCTATGAAAGGAATAATTATGAGTACCAAAATATTACACTAATTGATAAATTATTAAAAATGCTATGACACCTACTACCATTGCCAACAAATAAAATTCAACATTTCCAGTTTGCACTCTTCTTAAATAATTGCCACAAACTGTAACGCCCCTTCCTGATATATTTACAATACCATCAATAAATTTTCTATCAATAAAATCGTGAGCAAAATTTGAAAGCCATTCAATGGGCTTTTGAATTAATGTTTTATAAATTTCATCAAAGTAGTATTTTTTACTAAGAATTCTTCCAAACCCCGTCTCTTCGTCAGCTGAAGTTGGAACATTTTGCTTTTTAGTATAGTAGCTTCTTGTCATCAAAATTATGATTGCTAAAAGAACTACTGAAACAACCAAAACAACTATTTCAAAAAGATGAGAGGGATGCGGAATATTTGCATTTGTTAACACGCTACTTAAAAAAGTATCGGCAAAGTGGTGATGTGAAAACAAAGACGATAACCCTAAACCACCACCAACACATGATAATATTGCTAAAATAATTAAAGGAATTGTCATGGTTGAAGGACTTTCGTGCAAATGATGCTTCTGTTCTTCTGTTCCCCTAAACTCACCATGAAAAGTAAGGAAATATAAACGGAACATATATACTGCCGTAATAACAGAGGTAACAGCTAATAAAATAAAAACCAAAATACCATTACCGTAAAACGCTTTTGCTAATATTTCATCCTTACTGAAAAAACCAGCTAAAGGAGGAACACCTGCTATAGCCAATGTTCCAAGTAAAAATGTAAAATGTGTTATCTTTAACTTTTTACTAAGTCCACCCATAAAACGTATGTCTTGCTCTCCGCTCATGGCATGTATCACGCTACCTGAGCCCAAGAATAATAAAGCTTTAAAAAAAGCATGGGTTGTAACATGAAACAAAGCGGTGGAATAAGCACCAACACCAAGAGCAACAAACATATATCCCAACTGACTTACCGTAGAATAAGCCAATACCTTCTTTATATCATTTTGTTTTAAACCTATGGTAGCAGCAACTACCGCGGTAACCAGTCCTACAACCAAAACTATGGTTGATGCCAATTCGGAACTTACGAAGAAAACCGAAGAACGTGCTACCAAATAAATACCGGCCGTTACCATTGTAGCAGCATGAATCAATGCTGAAACAGGTGTAGGACCTGCCATTGCATCAGGTAACCAAGTGAATAAAGGAATTTGAGCACTTTTACCAACAGCACCCACAAATAAAAGAATACAAATTAGTTCAATGGTTGCGCTATTGGCTGTTCCTGCACTTGAAAAAACTGTTTGATAATCTGTGGTTCCAAATACATTGAAAAGCATAAAAATACCAAGTAATAATCCCAAATCTCCAATTCGATTCATGATAAAGGCTTTTCGGGCGGCATAGCCGTACTCTTTATTGGCATACCAAAATCCAATTAACAAATAGGAACATAATCCAACACCTTCCCAGCCAAAGAACATAATTACATAATTAGCTCCTAAAACAAGGGTTAACATTGAAAAAATAAAAAGATTTAAATAAGCAAAAAACTTATAAAAACCCTCGTCGTGATGCATATAACCCATGGAATAAATATGGATTAAAAAACCAACTCCGGTAATTATCATCATCATCCATACCGAAAGTTTGTCAGCTAAAAAGCTGAAATCAATACTGATATTACCTGCAGCTATCCAATTAAACGTTTCAAGTTTAACAGCATCACCACCATTATGCAAATGATTAAACAACATAATGGAACAAACAAAACTTACAAAAACACTTAATGAGGCTATTATTCCTGTTACATTTTTAGGCAAAAAACGACCAAACAACCCGGAGATTGTGAAACCTAAAAGTGGTGAAAATAATGCAATTGCTATATAACTTCCCATCCCGCTATTATTGTTTTAATTTATCCAACAAACTAATATCTACCGATTTTGTATTTCGATAAATCATTACTAAAATGGCTAAGCCTACTGCAACCTCAGCTGCTGCTACCACCATTATAAAAAACACAAAAACTTGTCCGGCTGAATCCTGAAAATTAGTAGCAAATGCTGTGAATAAAAGATTTACTGCATTTAGCATTAATTCTACACACATCAACAGTACAATACCGTTTCTTCTTATCAATACACCTATTACACCAATACTAAAAAGTATGGAACTTAACCAAATGTAATGATCTATCGGAGGCAAATAATTACTCACTTATTGCCTCCATTTCTCCTTTGTGACGTTTGCCAACCAAAACTGCACCTACCATAGCTGCTAAAAATAATATGGAACTAATTTCAAAAGGAACTACAAAATCGGTAAATAATACCATTCCTAAATTTTTCACTAACCCTACGTCTGTAATTGGAAGACTTTCTGTGCTTGAATTACTTTTTACCAAGGCTCCTAAAAGATTAACCAAAAGCAATCCACCGGAAATAACACCTGCTAATTTTGTCTTCATCGATTTTTGAGGTTCAGTTTCTTTATTTAAATTAAGAAGCATTAGAACAAATAAGAACAAAACCATGATGGCTCCGGCATAAACAATAATATTTACCACAAATAAAAACTGAGCGTTCATAAGTAAATACTGGCCAGAAATTAAGAAGAAGGTAATAATTAAATACAGAACACTATGCACAGGATTGCGAGCTGCAATCATCATAATGGCTGTTAGAATTGTTAAACCGCTTAATATGTAAAATATATAACTTAACATTTTTGCTGCTTTAGTTTATTTGTCATTGTATTTATTCATTACCACGGCAGGTTCTTGTCTTTTTGAAACATCTACCCTTGAATCTGTTGGTTCCACCAATCTATCTTTTCCGTAAATAAAATTTGAACGTTCATAATTGGCAGGCATCAATTCTTTGGTTAAAAATATTGCCTCTTTAGGGCAAGCCTCTTCACACAATCCGCAAAAAATGCAACGAAGCATATTTATCTCATATACTGAGGCATATTTTTCTTCTCTGTAAAGTGCTTCTTCGCCCTTTTTGCGTTCAGAAGATACCATTGTTATGGCTTCGGCCGGACAAGCCACGGCACATAAACCACAAGCGGTGCAGCGTTCGGCACCTTTTTCATCACGCTTCAATACGTGTCGGCCTCTGTAAACTTCAGATCTTGAGCGTTCTTCATCAGGCCATTTCACCGTAGCCTTTTTCTTAAAAATATGTTTGAAAGTAATAAACATACCGCCAATGATTGCCGGGAGATATATTCTCTCCATCAATGTCATTTTCCTGTTTGATACTTGTAGGCTCCTATTGGTAAGAGATTTCATTTTCGTGTTCAATTTAACGGATTAAAAACTGTCTTTAAAAATTTGCCATCCTCCGGTTATCATAAGGTTCAATATGGCAAGTGGTATAAGTGATTTCCAACCCAGATGCATTAATTGGTCGTATCTGAAACGTGGTAAAGTCCATCTTACCCACATAAAGAAAAATATGAAAAATATGATTTTTGCAAAAAATACCCCAACCCCTATAAAAGTGATAGCATTGGCTGACAATCCTAAATCATACATAAACGGAAAATTATATCCTCCAAAAAATAAAACGGAAATAACTGCTGAAGAAATAAACATATTGATGTATTCAGCAAATAAGAAGAATCCAAGTTTCATACTACTATATTCCGTATGGTATCCTCCAATTAATTCTGTTTCACATTCCGCCATATCAAAGGGTGCACGGTTACACTCGGCAAAAGCACAAACAATAAATAATAGGAATGCTAACGGTTGGTAAAAAACATTCCATTGCCCTCCTTTTTGCGCTTCAACAATATCTTTTAAACTTAAAGAACCGGTAGTCATAACCACGGCCAGAATAGCTAAACCCATGGCTAACTCATAACTAATCATCTGAGAACTGGCCCTTACTGCGCCATAAAGTGAATATTTATTATTAGATGCCCAACCACCAATCATAATGCCATAAACACCTATGGATACAAAACCCATGATGTATAAAATCCCTATGTCAATATCAGCTATTTGCAAATTAAATGTTTCGCCAAACATAGTTACCGTTCCACCCCAAGGAATTATAGCACCGGTCATGCAGGCCGTGAACATGGCTATACCTGGGCCAAAAATAAATAACCACTTTTCTGATTGCTTTGGAATAAAATCTTCTTTAAAAAACATTTTACCAGCATCAGCTAGTGGTTGTAATAATCCCCATGGACCCGCTCTATCAGGACCAATACGATCTTGCATTACCGCTGCCACTTTTCTTTCCAAATAGGTAGAATACATGGCAATCAATAAAGTGATGCCAAACACCACCAATATGATTACTATTTTTATAATAAGTAATGTGCTCATAGTTCTATCCTATTTCCTTTACGGTATTTGTTGGTTTTAACTCATAATGCCCTTGACCAATTACAGAATCTCGTTCAATATGTCTTGGTCCTTCAATTGTCCATTGCGCCAAATCTTTAGTATCAAAACGACAGGTATTACATATAAAATTTTTCACCTCACCGTAAGCATCTTTACGTCCGGTTACTCTGTATATTTCATCTCCAAACATCCAAACCACCGTTTCTCCTGAGCACTTTTCGCAATTACGGTGAGCATTCATCGGATTTAAAAACCAAACGCGGCTTTTAAATCTGAATGTTTTATCCGTTAAGGCTCCAACAGGACAAACATCAATAACATTTCCTATAAACTCATTGTCAAGTGAGTTTTCAATAAAGGTTCCTATTTCTGAGGCATCTCCACGTTTCAAAACGCCGTGAACTCTTTTTTCAGTCAATTGCTCAGCAGTATTAACACAACGGTAGCACAAAATACAACGGGTCATGTGCAACTGAATATTTGGACCGATATCTATTTTTTCAAAAACCCTTTTATCTTCCTCATAACGAGTTCCTGAAGCTCCATGTTCATAAGCCAAATTTTGCAAATCACACTCACCTGCTTGATCACAAATAGGGCAATCCAAAGGGTGATTAATTAATAAAAATTCAACAACACCCTTTCGTGCATCCATTACCTTAGCACTGGTTTTATTACCCACTTCCATACCATCCATTACAGGCGTGGAGCAGCTTGCCACCAATTTAGGCATTGGTCTTGGATCCTTTTCTGACCCCTTTGTTACCTCTACCAGGCAAGTGCGGCATTTACCGCCACTCACATCCAATTTGCTATAATAGCACATGGCCGGTGGAACACTATCCCCACCTATTTGCCTAGCTGCATTAAGTATTGATGTACCTTCTACAACCTCTATTGTATGTCCGTCAATTGTTACTTTTGGCATTTTTTATACTGTTAAAACAGGTTCCTTTACTAAACCATAATTTTTTTCTAAACACTTCTTAGGCTCATTGATGTGCCATTCAAACTCTTCGCGGAAATGGCGAATAGCTGCTGCCACAGGCCAAGCCGCTGCATCGCCCAGAGGGCAAATTGTATTACCTTCTATTTTGCGCTGCACATCCCACAATAAATCAATATCGTGCATGTGTCCGTGTCCGTTTTCAATACGGTGCAATACTTTTTCCATCCAACCGGTTCCTTCGCGGCATGGGCTGCATTGTCCGCAGCTTTCATGATGATAGAATCGTGTAAAATTCCAGGTATTTCTAACAACGCACTGATCTTCGTCAAAAACGATAAAGCCCCCAGAGCCTAACATACTTCCGGTAGCAAAACCACCATCAGCTAATGATTCATAACTCATTAAACGCTGCTCGCCATTTGCAGTTTTGGTAACTAAAAAATGTGGCAAAATAGGAACGGAAGAACCTCCAGGAACGCATGCCTTTAGGCGTTTTCCATCTTTTATTCCTCCACAATATTCATCTGAATATAAAAACTCTTCTACAGATAATCCTAATTCAATTTCATAAACCCCCGGTTTACTTATGTTTCCGCAAGCAGATATGAGTTTGGTACCGGTACTTCTGCCAATACCAATTCCGGCATAAGTATCACCTCCCATTGTTATAATTGGAACAACGGCTGACAATGTTTCAACATTGTTTACAACTGTTGGGCTTTGCCATAATCCCTTTATTGCAGGAAATGGCGGTTTTATTCTTGGGTTTCCTCGTTTTCCTTCAAGCGATTCTATAAGAGCGGTTTCTTCACCACATATATAAGCTCCAGCTCCAGGTGTAACGTGTAAATCTAAATCAAACCCGCTTCCTTTAATATTTTTGCCTAACCAGCCGTTAGCATAAGCTTCTGCTATAGCTTTTTCAAGTATGTGCAAAATCCACATAAACTCACCTCTTATGTAAATAAAAGATTTGTTACAGCCAAGGGCATAACTTGACAAAATCATTCCCTCTATCAAAAGATGAGGAATGTGCTCCATTAAATAACGGTCTTTGAAAGTGCCCGGCTCAGATTCGTCGGCATTACAAAGTAAATAACGGGGTACTCCTTCAGGCTTGGCTATAAAGCTCCATTTCATACCTGTAGGAAATCCTGCTCCTCCTCTTCCTCTTAATCCCGATTTTTTAACCTCCTCCACCACTTCATCGGGTGTCATTTTTTTTAAAGCTTTTTCTACAGCATCATAACCACCGCTTTTACGGTAAACATCGTAGGTTTTTATCCCCTCAATATTTATTCTATCTAAAAGTAATTTTCGCCCCATTTAATTAAACTTTAATCTAAAATCGTTCAACAACGTATCAACTTTTTCTTCCGTTAAATTTTCGTAAAATGTTTCTCCTATTTGAAGCATAGGTCCGTAACCACAGGCTCCAAGGCACTCCACCGCTTTTAAGGTAAACATGCCATCTTCTGTTGTTTGACCCGGTTTAATATTCAAAGACGATTCTATATGCTTTAAAATTTTCTCAGCTCCTACCAGGCAACATGGGCCGGTATGGCAAAATTCAATAACTACTTTCCCAACTTTTTCCACATTATACATACTGTAAAACGTAGCCACTTCATATACTTCTATTGGGTTAATATGCAACAAGCGAGCTACATAATCCATTACATCCACACTTAACCAGTTATCAAATTCATGCTGAGCCAAATGTAAAACTCGCAACAAAGCACTCTTTTGTTTTCCTTCTGGAAATTGCTTTATAATTCTGTCAATTTCTTTTAAGGTTTCAGGTTTAAATTCTATTTTAGTTTGAATCTCTTCCATAATTTATGCGTCTAATTCTCCGGCAATTACGTTCATGCTACTCATTGTTAAAATGGCATCGCTTAATAACGAACCCTTTATCATTTCGGGATAAGCCTGATAATAAATAAAACAAGGTCTGCGGAAATGCAAACGGTATGGGGTTCTGCCACCATCGCTTATTAAATAATATCCCAATTCTCCATTACCACCTTCTACTGAATGATATACTTCACCGGCAGGAATATCCATTTCACCCATAATAATTTTAAAATGGTAAATTAATGATTCCATGCTGCGGTATACATCTTTTTTTGCAGGTAGATAATACTCAGGGACATCTGCGTGGTATGGTCCTGAAGGCATATTATCCAATGCCTGACGAATAATAGAAAGACTTTGATGAATTTCTTCTTCTCTTACATTAAATCTATCAAATGTATCGCCTTTCTCACCAACAGGAACTACAAATTCAAAATCCTGATACGATGAATAAGGGCTCATTATCCGCACATCATAGTCAACGCCTGCTGCTCTAAGATTAGGACCGGTAAAACCATAATTTAATGCTCGTTCGGCTGATATTGGTCCTGCACCAATTACGCGATCCATAAAAATGCGATTGCGACAAAGTAGGTCTTCAAATTCTTTCAATCGTGCAGGAAATTCTTTTAAAAATAAATTGAGTTTTTGGTGAAACTCTGAATTAAAATCACGTTCAAAACCACCTATTCTTCCAATATTTGTAGTAAGTCGGGCGCCACACACTTCTTCAAAAAGTTCATAAATCCTTTCTCTTTCCTGAAAAATATAAGTAAATCCTGTTAATGCTCCTGTATCCACACCTATTACGCTATTGCAAACCAAATGGTCGGAGATACGAGCCAATTCCATAATAATTACACGCATGTAATCCACACGTTTAGGAACTTCAATACCCACAAGTTTTTCTACTGTCATATCCCATCCTAAATTATTGATAGGTGATGAACAATAATTTAATCTATCGGTTAAAGGCGTTATCTGATTATAAGGGCGGCGTTCAGCTATTTTTTCGAAGGCACGGTGAATATAACCAACGGTTTGTTCGGCTGATTGAATTCGTTCGCCATCCATGGTTAGTACATTTTGAAAAATACCATGTGTGGCCGGATGGGTTGGGCCAAGATTAAGTGTAGCCAACTCGCCATCCATGCTATCGCTTGTATATATTTTTGGTGAATTACTCATGGCTATTTTCTTTGGCTAATGCTTTTTTATTTTCAAATGTTACTCCTTCGTTACCATCTCTTCCAAAGTATCTGTCATCTTTGTCAGTACGGGTTCCGTCTTCCACAGGATATTCTTTTCGCATGGGGTGATAGGTCATTTCATCCATATTTAAAATTCGTTTTAAATTGGGGTGGCCTTCAAAATTTATTCCGTAAAAATCAAAGGTTTCACGTTCCATCCAATTGGCTGCTGAATATATATCGCACATCGATGGAACATTAATATTCTCAAGACCAACAAAGGTTTTTAAACGCAATCTGAAATTAGTTTCAAAATTATGAAGGTGATAAACAACAGCAAATTCCTTGTCACCATTATTTGGGTAATGAACACCACATATATCGGTTAAAAATATAAAGTTGGTTTGCGGATTATCTTTTAACCATTGAACCAATGGCTTAATATTGGAAACCCCTATAACGAGGGTCAGAAAACCGTGAGGTTCTGACGAAGCTTCAATTACTCCCGGAAACTTGGCTTCAATAGCTTGTAATACGAATTCTTTATCCACCTTTTTTAGGAAATATTATACGATTCAAGTAATGTTCTGTATTCTTCAGTGTAGCGGCGACGAATACTCTCTTCTTTCACCAAATCCTGAATTCTCATTATTCCATCCATAATTTGCTCCGGGCGAGGAGGACATCCCGGCACATATACATCCACCGGAATTACCTTATCAATACCTTGCAAAACACTGTACGAATCAAAAATACCACCGCTGCAAGCACAGGCACCCACGGACAAAACCCATTTGGGTTCAGCCATTTGCTCATACACCTGGCGTAAAATTGGCCCCATTTTTTTAGAAATCGTACCCATTACCATCAGTAAATCGGCCTGACGTGGTGAAAAACTCATACGTTCCATACCAAATCTGGCTAAGTCATAATTGGCACCCATAGTAGCCATAAACTCAATACCACAACATGAGGTAGCAAATGGCAAAGGCCAAAGCGAATTGGCACGTGCCAAGCCAATAACATCACTCAATTTGGTGGCAAAGAATCCTTCACCTTCTATACCTTGTGGTTTTTCTGCTATTTTTATTTCTGACATTTGAATTTGCTTAATTATCCCATTCAAGGGCTCCTTTTTTCAATACGTATAAAAAACCTACCATAAAAAAGGTTACAAACATTAAAACTGCTAAAAAGCCCTGAGTTCCCATTTCTTTAAAATTCACGGCGTAAGGATAAAAGAATATAATCTCTACATCAAACAACACAAATAAAATGGCGGTCATAAAGTATTTAACCGAAAACGGAATACGGGCATTGCCGGTAGATTCAATTCCGCATTCAAAATTATCCTGTTTGTTTTTGGTTTTTTTGTATGGCCCCAATAAATGGGTTACAATTAATACAAGTGCCACAAAACCAATGGCTACAAGCGCTTGTATAAATATTGGTAAATAATCAGCAGGTACGTTCATTTTGCTTAAAAAAAGATGGGCGAAATTAATTGAATTTACATAATCCGCAAAGGTTATTTAAAACTCATTTTTACTATTAAGAACCATTATAAATGACTAAAATTAGCTTGATACTTATCATATTAGAATGTCTTAATTCCTGATTTAGATCATCGTATCGGGTATTGGTGAAATAGATTTTTTTTTAACGTTTTGAGCAAATAAATCAGAAAATGGCTTACCACCTTTCCCAACCGCTTGTCATGTCGAGGAAAGAGACATCTCTTTTTCAACCTTTCTTATTTTGTCATTTCGAGGAACGAGACATCTATCCTTCAAACATTAGATCCCTCCTATCGTCGGGATGACAATCTTCCACATTTTGTCATGTCGAGGAACGAGACATCTCTTTTTTAGCCTTCCTTATTTTGTCATGCCGAGGAACGAGACATCTATTATTACAAACATTAGATCCCTCCTATCGTCGGGATGACAATTCACAGCCAATTTGTATCGTGGCTTTGTCATACCGAGGCACGAGGTATCTCTAACATAAGAAAGAGATCCCTCCTATCGTCGGGATGACAAACTAGCGAGATTCATTTTCAAATCACCTAATCACCTAATCCTCCTCCTCTTCCAACTCCTTTGGGTCGTCATAATTCAATCTACCTCCCCAATATCGCATTTGGCGCATGGCAAACCATTGGCGCTTTTGTGTATACCGGCTGGGGTTGGTGGCCGAAAATTTTCGCGGATTAGGCAAAATAGCCGCTATGGCCGCAGCTTGCTGATTGGTTAAATTGGCAGCCGATTTATGAAAGTAATGTTGCGATGCAGCTTCAGCTCCATAAATTCCATCACCCATTTCTATAATATTAAGATACACCTCCATAATGCGTTCCTTACTCCAAAATACTTCTATCAAAAACGTAAAGTAAACCTCCAATCCTTTTCTTAGCCAACTGCGGCCTTGCCACAAAAACAAATTTTTAGCCGTTTGCTGGCTTATGGTGCTGGCTCCGCGTTTGCGTTTTTTCCATTTATTTTCAGCCATTGCTTTTTTTATGGCCGTAAAATCAAACCCGTTATGGGTTAAAAAATTTTGATCTTCGGTGCAAACCACCGCCAGTTGCAGGTTGTTTGAAATGTTATCTATCGATTCCCAATCTTTTTCTAGTACCAATTCTTTACCATTGGCTTTTTGCTCCACACAGCGTACTACCATAAGGGGAGTTATTGGCACAGGAGCCCACTTAAAAACAATAACCAACAATAACGAAATAGCCAAAAAATACATGACTATTTTTTTTATAATTCGCCAAATAACCAAGCCGGCCAAAAATTTAAACATTTTGCAAATCTAAAAATTTTAACCATAGTGCTGTTTTAGAATTAACAAAATGTGTGGATGAATTTATATATAAGTACCATTTGTTTTAAAATTATTTACCAAACCTAATCTTTAGGTAATGTCATTTCCCTTTCTAAATTTGCCGTCCTCCTATCGGGGCTTTGGTTTCCAAAATCGGGGTGTATAATTTATGTGGTTTTTAAAAGTTGCTTCCATTTCTTTCCTTTTATACCATTCGGGCAAAGCCTATGGTTGGGTAACCTATCTATTTACCAAAAACTACTATGACTTGCTTAATGTAAAGCGCAGGTATAGAAAAAGAGAACCTGAACTGGAGGCCATGCTTGAAGATAAGTTTCATTATTTTAAACATTTGTCGAAAGCGGGAAGAAACAAACTGATGGCCCGACTTTGGAAAGTGTATCACAAGGCTGAATTTGTTGGTCACCAAGGGTTGGAAATTACCGAAGAAATGAAACTTTGTGTGCTGTTTTCAAAAATCCAACTAACCTATGGGTTGGATTTATTTCATTTCAAACGGTTTAAAAAATATATTCTTTACCCCGAGTCGTTTTACTCACGTTTTTTTGAACGAGACCTTAAAGGGCTTACCTCGGGCGTTGGGTTTATCACCTTATCATGGGCCGATTTTGAAGAAGGCTACCTTGTGCATAACGATAAATTTAATCTTGGCCTCCATGAAATGGCTCATGCTCTTAGGCTGGAACTGGAATGGCATGATAATTACCGAAGCCGAACCGACAAATTCAGCGACCTGTTTGACCATAAAGCCATTGCCGAAATGAACCTGATGGAACGGGATGTACCTAATGTATTAAGGGATTATGCCCAAACCAATGACGAAGAATTTTTTGCTGTTTGTGTTGAGTATTTTTTTGAGGTTCCCGATTTATTAAAAGATTTGAAACCCGAACTATTTGAGACCTTAAGTAAAATGCTGAATCAAAACCCAATGAACAAAGAAAATGACTATTCCTTAATTGCATCATCCAATAAATCCGATTCATACAGCGGTGGCCAAAGGGCTGCTGAGGTTTAAAATTATTAAGTTGTTGATTTCAACTAACTCTAAAATTTTAAGTGTTGCCCAAGGCAAAGCATAAACTTATTTTTGCCACCATGGATTTACTACACAGCTTTATTGATTATTTTCTTCATTTGGATGAAAACCTAAAGATTATTCTCGAAAACTATGGCACCTGGACTTATGCCATATTATTTGCCATTATTTTTATAGAAACAGGTTTGGTAATTATGCCGTTTTTACCCGGCGATTCGTTACTTTTTGTGGCCGGAAGCTTTGCGGCATTGGGTAATTTTAATATTGGATTGCTCATTTTATTACTAATAATAGCTGCGGTACTGGGGGATAATACTAACTACTGGATTGGTAAATTTTTGGGTGACAGGGCCATTAAATGGAAATTTAGAGGCAAACAATTGGTTAATCCCAAATACATTGAAAAGACCGAAAAATTTTATGAAAAATATGGGGTAAAAACAATTATTCTGGCACGTTTTGTTCCTATTGTAAGAACCTTTGCCCCTTTTGTAGCAGGTGTTGGCGAAATGAAATACAGCCGTTTTTTACCGTATGATATTTTGGGAGGTGTATTGTGGGTTGGTATAGCTACTATGGCCGGTTACTGGTTTGGCGGTATGGAAGTGGTAAAAAATAATTTTGAGTTGGTTGTGGTAGGAATCATCTTTATTTCGGTATTACCCATTTTTATCGAAATCATTAAAAACAAAACGTTATCTAAAAAATCCTAACCAACTTACGTTTAATCAACGGATAATTTTAGTAACATTGTAAACCAAATAGAATTAAAAGTCATGTCAGAACAAGAAAACCAATACAATTCAGAAGGAAACGACAAAAAATGGCCTCTATGGTGGATTGTGTTTCCTATTCTTTTAGTGATGTCGCTGTGTGCCTCCGGTTTTTTATATTATAAATATTATAAATCAACCCACGCTGCCGACGGCCAAACGTATGAATCCATTTATAAAGATGCTGTAAAAAAACATAACAATGAAAAGGCCGAATTAAACCGTGAGCTTGAAGAAATTAAAGCCAAACTGGAAGAAGCTTTTAAAAATAATACAAGTCTGACGGGCATAAATTCAGAACTTGAGGCAAAGCTTGATGCTAAAACGTTGGAACTTGCCAGAAAGATAAAAGCAGCTGGTGTTTCTAATCCAAAAGCATTGCGTGAAGCCAAGGCTGAAATAGACCGATTGATGGAACTTAATAACACGTTAAGTACCAAAACTGAAACACTTACTTCTAGTAACCGCGAACTTTTGGATAAAGTATTAGCTACGGAAACCAGTGCAACCGAGGCTCAGGCAAAGGCTCAAGAAATGGAAGAGCAAAAAAATAATTTAGAAGAAAAGTTAAGGAACAGCAACCTAAGTGTGGCCGATTTAAAGGTTGCAGGAGTTTTCAAAAAAGGTTCTGCTGATGAAGAAACTTTTAAAGCGAATAAAACTAAAAAATTAAAAATAACATTTACCATTTTGCAAAACGAACTGGTAGAACCTGGGAACAAAGATATTGTTATCAGAATTATTGGTACCAGTAATGAAGTTCTTACCAATGATAATGAAAAACTAATGGATACTGATAAACTATCGACAATGACAGAGCCAATTTATTTTCAGAATGACCTTATTAAAACGACCATTTTTTATACTCAAAAAGCCTCCTATAAAAAGGGAACTTATAGTATTGAGTTACTGCACAGGGATAAACTTATGGGAAGAGCGGCCTTTATCCTGAAATAAATAGTCGAACCTAAAAAAGTAATTTAAAAAAGGTGTTTACTTGCCTTAGGAGCTTTCAGCCCCTAAGGTCCTGACCTTTTTTTAGTTTACTGATTTGCTGTTTACTTTTTAGGTGTTCATGAACCTCGTTCCTCGGTTTAGCAATCCAACGCACCTTTACCCTAAACTTTCCTTTAAACAAAACTATGTAAGTTTGCAGACGTGCGATGGGAGGTCAGAAATGCGGGCCGCGACCCGGACTTGTGGGAGGAAGCATATTTCTGACTTGATTTTTTGGTTCTTTTTCATCAAGGAAAAAGAACGTTAGGTCTTTTAGTATTAGAAGCTATACCAACCGAAAGCAATGTTTCTATTTATCTCCTTTTTTAGTTCACTGATTTGCTGTTTATTTTTATAGGTGTTCATGAACCTCGTTCCTCGGTTTGCTTGCCCAAAAAAGGAGCAAAAAAAGGCACCAACAAAACCAACTTCAAAATTTTCACATAAATTACCTGCAATGTAAAAAAGCAGTTATGAAAATTTTGCAGTTCGCTCTTTTCCCAAGTAATCCATGTTTATTTTCAATGGTCTCATGCAATGCTTCGCATGTGTTGGATCCCAGCCGCACCCATGTGAATGACACCATTCGACGAATATTTTCTTCATTAAAAATTAACTTTTTGATATTCAACTAAATATTTTAAAGTATTGACCATAAAAAAAGGGTTTCAATTAATTGAAACCCTTTTTTTATATATCTCTAAAAATTGAATTCTTTATTTTGTTACTCTTACACAGTTCATTCCTTTTAAGCCTTTTTCAAGTTCAAAAGTTACGATATCTCCTTCTGCTACAGGTTGTAATAATCCGTTTATATGAAAAAAATAACTATCACCGGTTTTCGTATCTTTAATAAAACCAAACCCTTTCTCTGTATTATAAAAATCAACCTTGCCATTATATACCATAGGTCCCAGATCTTCTTGTTTAGGAACCCCAATTTCAATATTACTTGCTTCCACCATGACTTTTTTTGATGGATCGGGAGGTGTACTGGTAAACATCCCATTTTCGTCAACATAGGCTATCATACTATCAAACCCACCACCTTCGGAGTTGGCTCTGCGTTCTTCCTTCTTGGCTTGTTTGTCCTCACGTTTTTTTAAACGCTTCTTTTCTTTTTCTTTTTTGTTAAATGTTTCTTGTGTTTTTGCCATGTTTTATTTTGTGTCTTCTAATTTATTATTGCGCATTACACTTACCTTATACAAAAACGAAAAATTGAGATTTAACGAAAAAGTGCCAGAATATTTGTAACACCTGAAGGCAGGTTATTAAACCTAAATTCAGGCTATAAAATTACGATTTTTTTTGAAGCCTTTTAAAATTATTTTGAACTCTGCACTTACAACATTACAATCCAATATCAACCTGATGTTTCAACTGGTCTTCCAGTGTTTCTCGTTCGCGAATTAATTTAGCTTCACCATTAATTATTAATACCTCGGCAGGGCGGGTTCGACTGTTATAAT
This sequence comes from Chitinophaga pinensis, assembly GCA_945897885.1. Lineage (GTDB taxonomy): Bacteria > Bacteroidota > Bacteroidia > NS11-12g > UBA9320 > JABWCE01. The sequence continues at coordinate 27,375 of CAMDGU010000006.1, read as the reverse complement.
TAGAACTCATGGTAAATCCATAAGCACCGGCATTTAAAATAGCCAGTATATCGCCTTCCTTTACTTCGTTCAGCTTTCTATCATATCCCAAAGTATCGGTTTCGCAAATATAACCGACCACCGAATAGATGCGTTTACTTCCTTTGGTATTGCTAATATTTATGATATTGTGATAAGCATCGTACATTTTTGGACGAAGTAAATGGTTTTGTCCGCTGTTTACACCAACAAATACAGTAGATAAGGTTTGCTTTACTACATTGGTTTGAACGAGCAATACGCCCGATTCACTCACCAAAAACTTACCAGGCTCAAACCATAATTCCAACTCTCGACCATAGTGCTTGGTTAATTTTTTAAAGCTTGCAGTTATTTTTTTGCCAATTTTATGAATGTCAGTGGTAATATCACCTTCCTTATAACTCACTTTAAATCCTGAACCAAAATCCATATATTTTAAATCTGCAAAATTTTGAGCAGCTTCAAATAGCAAATCAGCACCACGTAAAAATACATCAGCGTCTAAAATATCGCTACCTGTATGCATGTGCAATCCTGTGACTTTTATCTTGTAGTTATTTACAACGCGTTTAATTAAAGGAACCTGATAAATGGAGATACCGAATTTTGAATCAATATGCCCTACCGAAATATGGCTGTTTCCTCCGGCCATAATATGTGGATTAAGCCTTATACAGCAAGGAACGGTGCTTCCGTACTCATGCCCAAATTGTTCTAAAATTGAAATATTATCAATATTTATTGTTACACCATATTCTACAGCTTTTTTTATTTCAGAAAAGGCTACACAATTAGGCGTGTACAAAATGTCAGAAGGTTTATAACCTGCTTTCAATCCTATTTCTACTTCCTCTATCGATACAGTATCCAATCCTGAACCAAGGCTCTTTAGATACTTTATTATATTTATATTATTTAATGCCTTACAAGCATATTTAACCTTTAGCTTCACTTCAGGAAAAGCAGTAACTAATTTTTCATATTGTCTTTTGATGGTTTCGGCATCATACACATAAAGCGGTGTGCCAAACGTTTGGACGGTTTCTAATAAATCTACTCCGCCAAGGCTGTAACGGTTTTTGTTTAATTGCATGTATTCGTCATTATTAAGTTATTGTTGTTTTTGATGAGTTATTAGGTTTGGGTCAAATAACTCAATAACCTAATAACTTTTTATTATTTAGGTAATGAATTTTTAAAGTCTAAATATCTTTCGGGAAAGGTTCCGCCAACGTTGCTGCCCAATTCTTTCCATTTATTGTTTATAGCTTCTACCCTATTATCAGGATTTGGATGGGTACTTAAAAATTCAGGTCCGCCTGCCTGTCCTGATGCAATAAGTTTTTCAAAAAAACGACCTACACCACGAGCATCTAATTCTGTTTTGTCCAAATATTCAACTGAGCGCAAATCTGATTCGGTTTCACTTCCTCTTCCATACTTTAATCCCAAAAGACCTGTCGTTACCTGTCCAGCCAATGATGAATCGCCTAAAATCATTTTAATTAACAAATCACGACCTAAGGCACTTGTCATAGCTTCGGTAGTATGACGTTCATCTGCGTGAGCTATTTCATGACCAATAACTCCGGCTAACTGGTCTTCACTTTCCAAATATTTGATTAATCCTGTATAAACGTAGATGTATCCACTCGGCGTGCAAAAGGCCTTTAAAACCGAATCATTATTTATAATTTTTGTTTGCCATAAAAAATCATTTCTGTGTTTTAAAGTTGCCTTGTTTAGTATCTCATTTGTAATTCTTCTTAAATGAGCATAAGCTGCAGCATACTGTAATTCATCCAATAGTGGAAACTGTGCAGGGTCAGAAGCTATTTCATTGCTTACCTGCAATCCCATTGCTTTATCATCTTCTATCGAAAATAAATTAAGCTGTATAATATTGGTACCATCATCCTTCTTACAGTTTGTGAAGGTTGCGGTGAACCCAAGTGCTAGTAATATGAGTATAGAAAATTTAAATTTCATATTTTTTAAAGGAGTGCAAAGCTAACCAATTATTTTTTTAAAACGGATAGCCTACGGCTAAAAGAGGTTGAACATTACCAGTTAACCATTTAAAACTGTTCAAATCATTAATAACCCAACGTTGGTCTTTTAGCTTAGAGGGGTCATACAATGGTAGCCCAAAATCCAATCGTAGAATAAAGAATTCAAGATCAAATCTAAATCCCAATCCGGTGTTAACAGCCAATTGGTTATAAAATGAACCAAACTTAAATTTGGTATCGTCAGCCGCTGATTTTGTGACTTCCCAAATATTGCCCGCATCAACAAATACAGCACCTTCCAATGTTCCGGGAGCTATAGCAAAACGGTACTCCACATTTGTCACTATCATCATATCTCCGGTTTTGTCAATTTGTATTGTGTTGGTATTATTATAATTTCCGGGGCCGAGTACCCTTGGCCTCCATCCTCTCAAACTATTGCTACCGCCAACAAAAAACTGCCGCTCAAAAGGCATAATCACAGAATTGCCAAAGGGAACACCATAGCCAATATTAGCCCGCATTACCAATGATTTATTTTTTCCATAAATGCGGTATTTTACTGCATCAATATCAGTTCTGAAATATTGAAAATAGGGGATTCCAAACAAGCCTTTATCAATAGCGTAATTACCTTGAAATTTACGAAATCCAAGTTCTAGTAGATTGCCCGAAAGTTCAAACAAATTACTTCGTATATTCCAATAATTGCTTGGAGATTGGTTCATATTATTAAATACAACCGAAAATTTTTGAGAAGGTATAATGTAATTTCTAAACAATTTAGAAATCCGAATACTGTCAGCATAACTAAGTCGGGTTAAAAAATCAGAGTTTACTTCTGCCTTGTTAAAACTTAGCTGCAAGGGTGAGTAAAAAAAATTAAAGCTTTGTTTCTTTTTATTTTGATAACTGGTTTGCCAGGTAAAGTTAATTGGTACTGAATTTCGGCTATAACTTGTATTTTCTTCTACTTGGTAGGTAAAGTTTAATGAAGTTCTGTTCTTTTGCAAATAAGGTTTTAAATCAAGCTTTCGCAACCCAACTAATTTGGGAAATAACAACTCAAAGGTTAAATTACTTTCATAGTTGGCTGCGCTAAATTCTCTTCCTAAAATTTTGACAGGTATTCCACTATTATTTCCAAATTGCTTTTCACCTGCCATCCTAAATTTAATGTTAAAATCCTCTGCATTTCTAAATACATTTTTATTATTAAGACGGGCAGTGCCAGCCACGCCATAATTTCGCGGGTTATTATCCTGCGAATTCAAATCCGTTTGTTTATCGGAAGTCATAGTTTGTAATTCCCAACCATAATCATGCTTGGCACTTGGGGTTAATTTTATATACACTAATACTTTTTCGGTGGTATCCGATTTATAAGGCAGTACCGAAATACTAACTTGCCTAAAAAGCCCAAGTCCTATGAGTTTATTGTAGGATTCTTCTAATTTTTTTTGAGAAAATAAATCCTTAGGACGTAAAATAACTGAGCGATTAATAATGTTGGGCTTAATATCATAGCCATTAAATAAATACTTAATACCATTTTCTCCTCTTGGAAAAGTTAAAGTATCTCTTCGACCAAACTGTTGCTTAAAATCCATTTCAACCACCACTTTTTCAATGGTTTGTTGTCTGGCATTTCGCTCGGCACCCGGATTACTTATTAGGTAAAAAATATTCGACCCTTTTTCGTGACCACCCGAATCGGCAAGTATTTCAATAAATGCTTTATTAAAATAATAAAAGCCGTTGTTTCTAAAGTCAGAGGTAAGTCGGTCTCTTTCAAGAGATAATTGATCGCCATCAACCTTATCTCCAACCTTTAAAATACTTTCCTTTTTAAATTCATTGGCAGCCATATCCAGCAACCTATCTGAACCATTGTATTCAATTTTACGAATTACATAAGGCGTTCCGGGTGTAATAGTGTAAGTTATATACGATCGCTTAAGTAAAGTTTTTACTCTTGACTCAACCTTTACCTCATAATATCCTTTTTGATACAAAAATTGTTTAAGATTTTTTTCGGAACGAACTATTAATGCAGTGTCAAGATAAACGGGCTTTTCCCCTATTATTTCAGTAAAAATCTTTTTTATTTTATTGGGTTTCTTTCCTCTGGATACTTTTTTCTTCCCGCCTTCCTTGGTTTTAATTCGGCCTATTACACTATCTCGCTTAAATAGCTTTTGACCAACATAATACGACCAAAGGTTAAATTTAACCAACCCCAGCATTTTACGATTGGGTTGTAAAATAATTTGCTCCTTTAAATCCTCAATTTTTTCGCCACCTTCAATTTTTACAAAGTTAGCATCCACCAAAGATTTGTCGTCGGGAACAAATTTTAGAACATTACAACCAGAAACAAGCAAAATAACAATACTCATAATTATGAGTACTTTTGCCTGCAAGATGCTTTCTAACTTAAGAAAAAAAGAAATTATTAGTCTCAAACAAAAAAAATACAGGCAAAGATACAGGCAATTTGTAGTTGAGGGTGAAAAATCGGTGCTTGAGTTATGCCAAAGTAGCTATTCTATACAAGAAATCTTATTAACTCAAACTCAATTTGATAGGATTGGCGACAGGCTACCGAGCGCAAAGGTGTTGATTATTAGCAATAAAGACAGCGAGCAGCTTAGTACATTAGAAACGTCACCGGGAATAATGGCAGTGTCTAATTTCAAGGAAAGCACGATTGAAAATGTCGTTTTTAAAAATAAATTTACACTGATGCTCGATTCCATTTCCGACCCCGGAAATTTAGGAACCATTATACGTATTGCCGATTGGTATGGTATTGAAAATGTGATATGTTCACCCAATTGTGTTGACCTTTACAATCCTAAAACAATTGCATCTACGATGGGGTCATTTACCCGAATAAATTGCATTTACGAAGAATTAGAGGATGTTTTAAAAAATTGCAAAGTAACCAGCTATGCTTGTGTTATGAATGGTGAATTAATTCAAACGATTACAAAACCTAAAGAAGGAATTATCATTATTGGAAATGAGGCCATCGGAATACGTTCAGAAATTGAAAAATTAGCGACTTCCAAAATTACCATTCCCAAAATTGGTAAGGCTGAAAGTTTGAATGCCGCTATTGCCACAGCCATTGTTTGCTATAGTTTTGTGGTTAAATAATCACCAATTTCAATTCATAAATAACAACTTACCAATAGTTAAAATTAACTATTTTAGCTGCCGCATTTACACATGACTCAAAAACAAAAAATATTGAATGTAGCAGTAATAGTCGCTGCATTAGGCTATCTTGTTGATATTTATGACCTCGTTCTTTTTACCATTGTAAGAGTTAAAAGTTTACAATCTCTTGGTCTTTCTGATTTGGATATTGAAAACAAAGGAATGCTTTTGCTCAATATTCAAATGGTAGGAATGCTTTTAGGTGGAATCTTTTGGGGCATATTGGGCGATAAAAAAGGACGTCTTTCTGTACTCTTTGGTTCCATAGTAATGTATTCCATTGCCAATATTTTAAATGGGATGGTTCAAACCATTGACCAGTATTATATCCTTCGATTTATTGCAGGATTTGGACTAGCGGGTGAACTGGGTGCCGGAATTACATTGGTGGCAGAAATAATGACAAAGGAAAACCGCGGATGGGGAACTACCATAGTTGCCACAGTTGGCGTTTTTGGTGCAGTAATAGCGGGTCTTGTGTTTAAAATTTCGGGTGGCGACTGGCGGCTTTGTTACTATATAGGCGGAGGTTTAGGATTCTTGCTTTTATTCTTAAGAGTATTTGTTTTTGAATCTGTAATGTTCGACAAACTCAAGGAACTCGATGTAAAAAAAGGACATTTTGGATTGATTTTTTCAAATACCAATCGTTTAAAAAAATATATCAAATGCATTTTAATAGGTTTACCAACTTGGTTTACTATTGGTATTATCGTTAGCTTTTCACCTGAATTTGCAAAATTACAAGGGGTTGAAGGAATTAAAGATGCATCAATACCAATTACATGTTGTTATATTGGTATTACTCTTGGCGATTTTATTTGCGGTTTCCTCAGCCAAATTTTTAAAACCCGCAGAAAAGTAATGCTCCTCTTTTTATCCTTAAGCATGTTTTCGTTTGTTTGGTTCTATTTAATTAAAGATTACACTCCTATGCAATACTACATTTTCTTTATCTGGCTTGGCATATCGGTTGGCTTTTGGGCTGTAATGGTTACCATAGCTGCCGAAAGTTTTGGAACCAATCTTAGATCTACAGTAACCACTACCGTTCCTAATTTTGTAAGAGGCGCTTTGGTTGTAATTACCATACTTTACAAAGCTTTTCAAAGCATGGGAATTGCCAAAATGGAAGCAGTTTTAATTACCGGTGTAATTGTTGCAGGCATTTCTCTTATAATGGCCTACCGCACGGAGGAAACCTATGGCAAAGATTTGGAATACATCGAAGTTTAATTTCCTTTAAAATTTTAATGTTAAAACAAATAAGCTTCGTACTTTTCATCTTTGCAGGTATAGCATTAAATGTGTATGCAAGTCAACACAGCGATGATGTTCTTGGGGTTTGGCTTAGCATGGAAAAAACCTCCAAAATAAAAATTTATAAGTGCGGAAATGATGGAACAAAATACTGTGGTAAAATAGTTTGGCTAAAACGCGATAAGGAAGAGGATGGCAGCCCTAGGGTTGATAAAAATAATCCTGATTCTAAAAAGCGTAAAAGGCCCCTTCAAGACTTGGTAATTTTAAAGCTTTTTGAATACGATTCAAAAAATAAGGAGTGGAACAATGGCTCCATTTATGACCCTTACACAGGACTTACCTATAAATGTTATTTAAAAAAATCGGGGCAAATATTAAAAATAAGAGGCTATTTTGGCGTTAGCGCCATAGGCCGAACTGCTGAATGGACAAAATCAGAATAGTTAATTGGCCGACACCAGCTTTAATTTCCAAACTTCTACTCGCTTGTTTTTATCCGCTTCTTTTTCATTTTTTGGCTCAGGATAAATCATATTAAAATTGCTCATTCCTTTAAAGGTGAGTTGCCCTGCGGGAATTCCTCTAACAATTAAATACCGGTAAATAGCACGGGCTCGCTTATGCGACAATTCATGGTTATACCGTTTTTGATAGATGCTCATGGGGCGTGATAACGGACAACTCATATGGCCCTGAATCTCAACAAACAAATCCTTATCGGCTTTCAAAATATTAAACAATTTATCCAAATCGGGTTTGCTTTCAGGCTTTAATGAATCAGAATCGGAATAAAAAAAAATGTTGTCGAACACTATTTTCTCAACCACTTCAATCGGTTTAATTTTTACCTCCAAAAAAATGGTATCCCCTTTGGCATTTTTAAAATAGGTATCATTAATAACCAACGTAGCATTCAAAAACCCTTCTCTTGAAAACGTTAAAGCTACATTTTTTCCCGGTTTTGCAGGCAGAAAAAACTTTCCGTCACTTTTGGTATATTGAAAAACATTGAGTTTTTGGTCTTCAATAACATAACCACAAGCTAAAGTTCTGCCTGTGTTAAAATTCGTTACAGTTCCTTTAATAAAAAATTTGCGTCCTTTGGTATCCGATGCCACATTGATATAATCATATACCACAGTAATTTCTACTCTCCTGTTTAGTGATTTTAAATCGGATGCCGGATTTGATTCTCCAAATACCTCCTTACTTATCATTGCATCCGGCACACCTTGCGATATCAAATAGGCAATGCAATTGGTAGCACGGCGGTTTGACAAATTGATATTAAACGAATCATTAGCATCGGAATCGGCATGACCTTTTACTTTTATTTCTCTGATATTAGAGGTGCCTATATCTAGCAATTGCTGCCGTATGACGGCCATTCCCATTGAGGTTACTTCATCGGCATTGGTTTTAAAAAATATATTAAAAACATGCTGCTGTTGGTTTTGAGAAAACAATGAAAATGGAAGTGCCAGCAAAAGAAGAACTATATAGATTCGGCTATTTCCCATCCGTTTAAAACCGTAACAAACATAGTATTTAACGATAGAAAAACAAAAGAAGTATAGGCTCTTATTGTGTTAAAATTATTTTTAGGTAAGGTTATGTGGTAATGAATAGCTTTGCAAAACAATTTAAAAATATGAGGCAATTAAAAATAAAAACTCTATTATTTCTTTCATTAGTTTGCTTTGGTTTAGTGGCATGCCAACAAACTGCATCCACCACCAAATCAGCTATAGACCCTGAAATTCATAAGGTTTTAACCGCCCAGGCAGAGGCTTGGAACAAAGGCGATATAATAGGATTTATGGAGGGGTATGAAAAATCAGATTCCTTACAGTTTATTACCCGCAAAGGAAGAACCATGGGCTGGCAAAGTGTTTTAGATAATTATACCAAACATTATCCCACCACTAAGGAAATGGGCCATTTAAACTTTAAAAATTTAATCGTAAAAAACCTGTCGGATAGTTTGGCTCAGGTATATGGCAACTGGGAATTATTAAAAGATTCTACCGTTGGTGGAAATTTTTCATTAGTGTTAAAACACAAACCCGAAGGTTGGAAAATAATTATCGACCACACGTGGTAATCAGTCTTGCTTAGGAAGTTTGAGTCATCACTACCTTTTCATTCCAACCAAAAACATCCTCTTCCTTTGAGCGTTTTATGTTTTCAAGATGGCTTTTCAATTCAGCGGCTATCGAGTTCTCTTTAGGTTTAATGTGTATAGAAACCCCTTTATAGCTCAATTCACAAATGGGAGAAACGGTGGCAGCCGTGCCGGTGGCAAAAGCTTCATCTAACAGTCCGTTTTTATCCAATTCTATTACCTCGTCTATTGAAATCGGTCGCTCTCCCACAGTATATCCGTATTTTTTGGCCAGTTGTATTACCGAATCACGGGTTACCCCTTTTAATACCGTTCCATTACTTGCAGGAGTTATAAGCGTTTTGCCACTTACAATAAACACATTGGAACTTCCCAATTCTTCCAAATATTTATGTTCAAAAGCATCGGTCCATAATACCTGATGAAACCCCTCTTTTTCGGCAATATGAGTAGCATACATGGCTGAGGCATAATTTCCTGCCGTTTTAGCCTCTCCCACTCCCCCTTTTACTGCTCTTACAAACTCGGTTTCTACCTTTATTTTTAAAGGTTTGTTATAATAGGCCCCAACGGAACACCCGTAAATCATAAACATATAGTTGGATGAAGGGTGAATACCCAAAAAATCATCGGTGGCTATTAAAAAAGGACGCAAATACAAAGCACTTCCCTCGTTTGACGGAATCCAGTTGCTGTCCATTCGGCAAAGGGCTTTCAGTCCTTCAATAAAAACCTCTTCAGGTACCGGTTGCATGCACATTCTTTCAGCACTTTCATTCATACGTTTAAAATTATCATAAGGTCTGAATATCTGAATGGTATTATCAATGGCTCTGTAAGCTTTCATTCCTTCAAAAATTGCCTGCCCATAGTGCATGCACGATAAGGATGGGCTTAAAGGAATTGGGCCATAAGGCTGTATTCTGAAATTTTTCCACTCTTTGCCATCATAATCGGCAATAAACATGTGGTCGGAAAATTCCTTACCAAAAACCAAATTTGAAAAATCCACTTCACCGTGCCTTGAATTTGACACTTTACTTATTTTAATATCAATCATTGAATTTAGATTCGAAATAGGGCGCAATTTCTACTTAATTTGCATCTCTACAAAATTTTTATGACAATAGAACCGGAAGCCTTATACAGCATGTTTGATACCTTGTTTTTACCTAATGAAAAAGAGGTACAAACTCGTAAACAAGAAACCAAACCAACATCAAAGTGTCGTGTATTGATGGTATTTGAAAAAGAATATGATGCCGAGGAAAGTGAATTTTTGAATAAAATACTAGCGGCCAGCAAAATTAAACCCGAAGAGGTGGAAACAAAATTTGAAGTAACCTCCGAACAATTACCTGAATATTTTGAAAACGGTTCGTCTTATTTATTGATTTGGGGAATAAATTATCCCCAACTGGAAAGTTATAAATTTACTAAGAAAGGAACAACGAATGTTCTTATGATTGACTCATTGAGCACATTAAAAAACAATCAAAGTTTGAAAGGCAAACTTTGGAACTGCCTGAAAGAAGAGTTTGTAAACTAGTTTTTAATGGAGGATTAAACCCAATCCATGGCTAACACAATGCCGCCAAAAAATGTTGGGCAACCTAACCAGAAACCACCTGGTAAGAATACTAAAAACAACATAAGGGCTATGAATGAAACTATGGTCATTCCCCAATAAAATCCAACGTATTTTCTTTTTTCTGCCATGATTATTATGCTGCGAAAATACAAATATTTATGATTGTTTCAGAATAACTCGAAAACAAAAAACAAACATTTTTATAAGTTACCGTTTGTAAAATAATCCCAACAAATAATTGAAACAAATATAGATTTGTACAAAACCCTAAATGAAAAAAATCATATTTTTTGTTGCACTCATTACCGAATCATTTATTGCAAATTCCCAATTACCAAAATTTCAATGGGCAAAAGGATTTGGAGCAATAACTTATGCATATAGTATTTCTGTGGCTTTGGATTCCTTTGGAAATGTATATGCTTTAGGGCAATTTACTGAAACAGTTGATTTTGATCCAGGCCCCGGATTTTATAATCTAACTTCAAATGGAGAACACGACATTTTTATTTCCAAATTAGATAGTAATGGGAATTTTGTATGGGCCAAAAGTATTGGAGGAACTAAAGATGATTTTGGAAGGTCAATAAAATTAGATGAAGCGGGCAATATTTATATAATTGGAACTTTCGGAGATAGTGTTGATTTTAATCCTAATCCATCAATTAAATACATTTTGAAAACAAAAGGCATGTCTGATGTATTTATTTCAAAATTAGATATTAATGGGGATTTTGTATTGGCTAAACAAGTTGGCAGTAAAAGGAGCGAAGGTGCGGCTTCTATTGCTATTGATAAATTAGGAAACATTTTCATTACTGGTACATTTAATGACACTTGTGATTTTGATCCAGGAACCAGGTTTTATAATTTAATTTCAGTCAATAAATACACTTATGATTTTTTTATTCTAAAATTGGATATTGATGGTACTTTTATATGGGCTAAACAAATAGGTGGATATTCACAATCTTTAACATTAGATAAATCGAATAATATCTATGTAACAGGCGGATTTTATAGAACTTCAGATTTTAATCCAGGAACAGCAACTTACTATCTAACATCTAATGCCGACTCTAACGGTAACTATTATTCTGACATTTTTATTTTAAAATTAGATACTGACGAGGATTTTGTTTGGGCCAAAAAAATAGGAGGAATATATAGCGATGTAGGGCGTTCAATCTCTTTAGATGAACAAAATAATTTATATATTATAGGAGAGTTTGCTTCTCCTACAGATTTTAACCCCGGTTCAGGAATATTTAATTTAGCACCTAAAGATTATGATGAAATTTTAGCACAAAATCAAGGTGGTATAATAAATTGGTTTATCTTAAAACTGAATGTTTTAGGGAATTATATCTGGGTTAAAAGTAATGTTTCTAGCGTTAGTTCCTTGGCATTAGATAAATTTAATAACATTACATTACAGGTGCTTTTGAAAAAACTGTTGATTTTGATCTTGGACCAAGAGTTCATAAAATAACTGCTATGAATTCTGATGCATATATTTCAAAATTGGATTCTTACGGAAATTTTATATGGGCTAAAAATATTGCAAGTAATATGGAATCATATAGCTTGGGATTAAGTATTGAAATTGACAAATATGGTAATATCATTACATCAGGTATTTTCAAAGGGGTGGTTGATTTTGATGGAGGTGATGAATCTTTCATTTTAGATAAAAGGCAAGGTGAGGCCTTATTTATCCATAAAATGAGTATTACAAATAATCTAGAAAGTAATGGAATAACAATTTATCCGAATCCGACGAATGATTTCATAAATATAATTTCAAAACCAACAACAAATGGAATTATAGAAATTTACAATTCTACTGGAAAATTGGTAATTAAGGAACCAATAGCAAAAGAATTAAATAGCATAGATTTAACGAATCAAGCAGATGGATTGTACTTTTTGAAATTAATAAGTAATGGTCAAATTCTTACTCTTCAAAAAATAATTAAAATTTAATTCTTACAAAACCTTAATCTCAGTCCTTCTGTTCTTGCGTTTTCCTTCATCGGATGTATTGGGCATAATAGGAACTGAAGAACCATAGCCTTTATAGGTTAACCGGTTAGCTGCAATTCCTTTGGTAATTAACCAATCATAAACTGCCTTGGCTCGGTTTTGCGATAGCGGTTGATTAATGGTTTCAGCACCTGAATTATCGGTATGTCCGCCAATTTCAACCCGTATTTTGCTATTGGTAGTTAATAAATTATAAAGCCTTTCCAACTCCGCAGTTGACTCTTGTTTGATAACATATTTATTTACATCAAACAAAATATTATATAAGGGTACAGTTTGTCCGGTTTTTATTTTTTTGAGTGGAACATCAATTAAATAAGGGTCGGAAGAGGGATTGTCTTTTATTGAAAAATTTTCGGAATAAAATAAATAGCCTTCCGCTGCCACATTCATTCCATAGTTTTTGTTACCCGGTATCACAATTAAAAAATTACCGGATTTTTCATTGGATTTACAAAAACCCGCCAAAGTGGAGGTATTCAAATCTGTAAGTTCCACAAGCGTTTTAATTGGCAATTTGGTTTCAGCATCATACACTTTTCCCTTTACATAATTGGCTACACCCGGCTTGGCATTTTCGGGCAATGTAAAGCTGTAAATGTCCACTCTTCCCTGATGGTTGGGATTTGTTTTTTTATCACTTGAAAAATAACCCATGGTGCCCGAACGATTAATTATCAAACCTTCTTCATTACCTACAGTATTTACAGGGTATCCCAAATTCATAGGTACCTTCCACCCTCCGGTATCATTTTGATTAGACATAAACAAATCTCTTCCTCCCATTCCCGGCCATCCATCAGATGCAAAATATAAGCTAACCCCATCCTGGTGAATAAAAGGACATTCATCATCAAAAGGGGTGTTAATATTTGGACCTAGATTTACCGGATTGGTCCACATATTTTTCTCAAAAGTAGTTTTCCATATATCCATATCGCCTTGTCCACCGGGGCGATTGCTTGCAAAATACAAGGTTTTACCATCGGCACTGAGCGAAGGTTGAGTTTCTTTGTATTTGGAATTTACATTATCAGGCATGTGTATCGGAATTTGCCATCTATCGCCTTTTACGTAGGTGAGCCACAAATCACACGATCCTAAATTTTTAGGGTTTTGGCACATAGTAAAAAACAAATATTGCCCGTCGGCTGATGTTGTTGATGCACCTTCATTTTCAGGGGTGTTTATTGGCGGACCCATATTTATGGCATCCGTCCATTTGCCGTTTTCATAAATGGATATTAAAAAATCTTCCTGACTCCGATTGTCCATGCAGGTAAAAAACATGGTTTGCTCATCGGCGGTTAAGGTTGGGAAATATTCACTCAACATTGAATTAATGCCGGTTCCTAAATTTACAGGAATAAAGGGTACAGGATTTTTTAAAGCTTTTATGGCAAATTGACAACTTTTGATTTGCTTTTCAGATTCTGCTTTTTCCTTCAAAGGAATTTTGTCGTAGGTTAAAAACTTTTTATACCAATTTTCAGCAGAATCATATTTCATTTGTTCAAAGGTTACATCTGCCAATGAATAATAGGAAAGCCAGTAATCCGGATTTATTTTAACCAGTTTTAAATATATTTTTTCAGCAGCTACCAAATCGCCTTTGTCCATATATACCTGGCCCAAAAGATCGTGTGCTGAAACAAACTCCGGGTCTTTTTCGATAGCGGCTTTTAATAAATCAATGGCATTGCCATATTCCATCAGGTCATATTGCCCCATGGCTTTTTCAAATAATTCTTTGGCTTTTTTATTTTTCGATATCCCATCAGGCAATGGCTGGGCTGCGGCAGAAATTGCTACTAAAAATACTAATACTATCAGCGTTGTCAGTTTCCTTATCATCATTCTAATATTCAATGTTCAACAATTAATTCTCAATTTTCAATAACTTAATAACCCATTTACCTTTACCCTCGGCTCCCCAGTTCAATCACATTCATATCAAAAATCTTGCCGTTGTCTATTTTAAAATTTACCATCGTCCGCATTTTATGAAATCCGCTAATTCCTGCTGCCCCGGGATTAACATGCAACAAACCGGGAATAGCGTTATCCCGCATCACTTTTAATATATGCGAATGCCCTGTAATAAATAAATCGGGTTTTTCTTTTATCAAATCGGTTTTAACTCCGGCAGCATAATGACCCGGATATCCCCCAATATGCTTAATAAAAACGCGTATTCCTTCGCATTCAAAACGGCATATCTCAGGATAAATTGCCCGAATTTTTTGACCATCAATATTGCCATAGACTCCCTGAATCGGTTTTTTCAAGGTTTCTAATTTTTCATTTACATCCTGTCCCCAGTCGCCGCCATGCCATATCTCATCTGCCTCGCGGCAAAATTTAAGAATATGTTCATCAATGTAGCCATGGGTGTCGGACAAAAGGACAATTTTTTTCAATTCTGCTTAATAATTTCGGGTAAGTTTGAAGTCTTCAAAAATATTGGTTAAAATGAACATTACACTTATAATTATTCTTATTACCTGCGGCGTTTCTTTTATGGCCTGGAACAATACCGAATTGTACAATAAACTTATTTTTAATCCGTACATTATTTTTCATAAAAACGAATGGTATCGTTTATTTAGCAGTGCTTTGCTTCATGCCGATATTCCTCATTTGGTTATCAATATGTTTGTGTTGTATTCTTTTGGTAGCTTTATTGAGCAAGTTTATGATTTGTATATTCCAGGAGGATTGGCTTTGTATGTAGCCATGTACATTTTGGCAATTGGGGCCGCCAATATCAAAACACTTATTGAGAATAAAAATAATGTATGGTACAATGCCGTAGGTGCTTCTGGAGCCGTATCAGCCGTAGTTTTTGCCTTTGTACTTTTTGCCCCTATCGAAAAAATATTGTTCTTTGGAATAATTCCAATTCCGGCCTTTTTATATGGGTTGTTGTATTTAGTTTATTCGCAATACATGTCCAAAAAAGCTTCGGATAATATTGGCCACGATGCTCACTTTTTTGGGGCGGTATTCGGCTTTGTATTCACCGGATTGTTACGACCTGAATTGTTTCAAATGTTTGTAAGTAAAATTTTTAATCAATAAAAAATAGCCACAAAAAGTTGTGGCTATTTCTAAAAGTCAATTTTTTAATTTTTTTTAAAACGGCAAATCATCCACCGCATCGTTTGATGGGCTTAGGTCGGCTGGTTCTTCAGAATGTTGTCTGTCGATTGGGGCTGAGTTTTGCGCTGGTGCAGAAGTTCCGGCAGCGTCACCGGCTTCTATTTTCCATGCACGAACATCGGTGTACCATTTACCATTGTACTCGCGAGATTCAATATTGATATGAACTTTTATTAAAGCTCCTTCTTTCACTATTTTTAATTCGTCAGCCTTATCTCCCCAAAAAGAGATGCAAACCTTTTTAGGGTATTGCTCAGCTGTTTCAATAATGGCATCTTGTTTTTGCCATGCACCTTTTGCGCTTGTTCCACTTTGAAGTGGTAAAAGCATTACTAATTTTCCTTGAATGTCCATGTTGACAAAAATAAGTGGGCTATTTTGGTTTTCAAACGATGTGCATAAATTGGCCAAAACTTATTAGGTTTGCCCCCTTGGTAAATGAATGAAATTTTAGCATTTATTATGGCTGCTGCCATCAGTTTTTGGGGTTCACTTCAATTGGGGCCGGTAAATGTTTGTGTAATTCAAACAGCACTTTCTCAAGGCAAACGCCAAGCCTTAATAGTAGCTACCGGCGGAGCATTGCCCGAAATTTTTTATGCTTCACTGGCGGTGTGGGGAGCTAATATTATTGAACAATACCCTATTATATTAAACCTTTTTGGCTGGCTGGTTATTACGCTGTTACTGGGGTTGGGTATATATTATTTTTTCAAACCTTATCAGGAAAAAATGATAAAACCATCCGCCGGAGCAGGATTTATGAAAGGATTTATGTTAGCTATTTTTAATCCGCAATTGTTCCCTTTTTGGTTGGCGGTATTAGTTTACATCAAAGGCTATGTTGATTTCAGAAATGGTTCACTCATTTCGCCTTATGTTACTTTTGTTATAGGTACCTGCGTTGGAGCCTGGTTACTTTTGTTTCTGTTTACAAAGCTTGCAATTTCTTACAAGGAAAAACTTACTAAAATCCTAAGGAGTAATTTGAATAAAATTGTTGGAAGCCTCTTTATCATCCTGGCTTTGATAGAATTGATTCGTAAAATTTTGTCGTTGGTTTAATTTAGATTCCAGTTTATTTCCTCCAAACCATTTTGTTTTAAATATGCATTGGTTTTTGAAAAATGCTTACACCCCATAAACCCATTATAAGCCGAAAATGGCGAAGGATGCGCTGCTTCCAGAATCAAATGCTTTTGGGCATCAATTAAATTTCGTTTGCTCTTGGCAAAAGCCCCCCAAAGTAAAAATACCAGATTGCTTTTTTTTTCAC
Organism: Chitinophaga pinensis; assembly: GCA_945897885.1. GTDB lineage: Bacteria > Bacteroidota > Bacteroidia > NS11-12g > UBA9320 > JABWCE01. The sequence continues at coordinate 10,654 of CAMDGU010000006.1, read as the reverse complement.
TTAGGGTTTTTATAATAGTATTGGTAAACTGCTCCCAGCCTTGATTTTGATGCGATGCAGGCTGATTGGCTCTAACAGTTAATACCGCATTTAATAATAAAACTCCTTCCTCAGCCCACCGAGTTAAATCGCCATGTGCAGGAGGACTGATGCCTAAATCAGTCTCTATTTCTTTGTATATATTTTTTAAGGATGGTGGTGGTGTTATACCGCGGTTTACTGAAAAACACATCCCATTGGCCTGATTGGGGCCGTGGTATGGGTCTTGCCCAATAATTACAACTTTTACTTTATCAAATGGGGTTTCATCAAGAGCTGCAAAAATCCGATTACCAGGTGGAAAAATCGTTTGACCACTTTGTTTTTCGTTTAATAAAAATTTTTTGAGTTCAGAGAAATAAGGCTTTGAAAATTCATTGTTCAAAACTTCAAGCCATACCGGATGAAGCTTAAAAGGCCTTACCATCTTTAAACTGGTCCATTTTAAAACTGTTTTTTTTAACAATTACTTTATAAAAAAACAGTCCTGTAAATACAAAACCGGCAACAAAGGCAAATAATACCAGTAATTTTATCAATTGCTTTTTAGTCATAACATCCATCAAAAGGGTGATCTAATTTAAATCTTTCGGCCAACTGTTTTAAATCCTGAACCACGGCATCTATCAATGGAATTCCTTCTTTAATGCGAACTTTCATAAATTGCGCTTCAGGTTCTCCGGGAATTATAACTGGTTGCTTGGCATCTATTGGTTCAGCATTTTTGAACCGTTCTATCCACAAATCCATATTGTTTTTAAATACATCCACATCACTAAAGCCATCTACTTGTATTGCACCCAAAAAATGGCCCAACCCTTTTCCCGGTAAATTAGGTTGAACATCCAAAAAACTAACAAAAGGCGGAACCCAAGGACCAAAATTAGCCCCGGATAATACCCCTGAAAAAATATCAACCATTGCTCCTAAGCCATAACCTTTGTGACTTCCCCGATCTTTATCGCTGCCCAGCGACAATAAGGAGCCTCCAAGTTTTAATCCATTAGCATCCGTTGTTGTATCTCCATCTTTGGTTTGTATCCAGCCTTCGGGCACAGGGATATTTTTTCGTTGGGCTATTTCCAGTTTGCCATTGGCAGCTGATGATGTAGACATATCAATTACCACCGGTTCAAATTTTCCGGCAGGTATTGCATAGCAAATTGGGTTGGTTCCCAACATACGTTCTTTTGAAAATGTAGGTGCCACTAAAGGACTGGCATTGGTAAGGGCATACCCAATCATATTAAATTCTAAAGCTTTCATGGCATGGTAAGCTGCTATTCCAAAATGGTTGGAGTTGCCGACAGCCACCCACCCTGTTCCACAATTTTTACCTTTTTCAATAGCCAATTCCATGGCCCGTGGTGCCACTACCAAACCTAATCCGGCATCGCCATCCATAGTTGCTGTGGATGGTGTTTCTCGAACAACTTTAATATTTGGTTTGGCATTAATTCTGCCTTTTTCCCATAGCCTTACATAACCGCTTAATCGGGCTACCCCATGAGAATCAATCCCTCTTAAATCCGCTTTTAATAGCACATCAGTAGCCAAATTAGCATCGGCATCATTACACCCAATGTATCTAAACACTGAAATGGCAAAACTTCTTAATTCATCACCTTTTAGTGTATGAAAAACCAACGCGGCAGACATAAATTTTTTAAGTTAAAAATTTAAAAAAATTAAATGTAGTGAACAACCATAATTGGCAACGATTGAAATTTTAAAATTTCACCAAAAACATTTCTGTGAAATAATTGATGTACCAACGAATAATCCCGTTTCAAAATAATTAATAAATCAATTGGATGTGATTGGCAATAAACTTCAATCCCCTCTTCTAAAGTATCTCCTTCTACTAATTCAATATCAATCTTTTTGCCATCTTCAAGAAAATAGTGAATATCCGTTTGGTAATCTTTCTTTTGGGTATTTACGTAAAACCAGTTTAAATCAGCTTTAAACATTTCTGAATATTCTACTATCTTTTGAACCATGGTATGCGATTCACCAAATTTGTAATTAATATCTATAGGAACGGCAATATGTTCAATAGGTTTATATTGATTTTCGGCATGAACGATAATTACAGGGCACGACGCATGTTTTGAGATACTTTCAGCCACACTTCCAAATAAAAATTTATCAACCCCTGTGGCTCCTTTGGTTCCCATTACTACCAAATCATAATCTTTACTTTCCAAGTATTCCTGGATGGTAAGGGATGGAATTCCGAATGAAAAATGTGCTGAAATATTCAGCTCATTATGGATTTTTTTTAGTTCTTCTTTTTTAATTTTTAAACGTTCCTTGGCAGATTCTTCAATTGTTTTTATCAACTCAATGGCCATACTGGCATCATCATTAGCCGGCAAACTTTGAATATTTAACAGAAAAATTTCGCTCTTTTTTTGCAAAGCTATTTGACATGCAAATGCTAAGGCATTATCCGACAAGGGTGAAAAATCAGTAGGTACTAATATTTTTTTCATAACTCGATACTATTGTTAGCTGCAAATGTCTGATAATTTATCTTTTAATTTTTATGTCTAATTTTATTTTAAAATCTTTGATTTAATAAATTGCGCCCCGATTGAATTGCCTTATTCCATGAGCTTTACAACAATAAAAAATACTGAAAATCAATTATTTAACAAATTTTTATAAAAAAGCTTTAAAAAATATAACCTTTGAAGCAACAAATTGTAAGTAAGCAGAGTCTTGAACTTGAACAACTCCAAATATAGCAGTGACCAACTAAAATTAATGAGTGATGAAGAGCTTATTCAAGGATGTATCAAAGGCAAAGACGCGTTTCAATACGAACTATACAAACGCTATTCTCCAAAAATGTTTGGAGTTTGCCTTAGATACTGTGCCAGCCGCGAGGAAGCCGAAGATGTTCTGCAAGATGGATTTATTAAAGTATTTAAAAAAATTGACTCATTTAGGTTTATCGGTTCATTTGAAGGTTGGATAAGACGAATTATGGTTCATACCGCTATCAGAAATAAGTACATCACCTTAAGAGCCCACGAGGTTAACACTCTGGAAGGTGTTGAGCATCCGGCTTTGGATGAAAAAGTTACTTCAAAGCTGATGATGATGGACTTAATGAAGCTAGTAAACGAATTACCTCAGGGATATAAAATAGTTTTTAACCTATTTGCCGTTGAAGGATATTCGCATAAAGAGATTGCTGAAATGCTTGAAATACAGGAAGCTACTTCGCGATCCCAGTATTTAAGAGCACGACAATTTTTAAGAGAAAAATTAGATAAATTACAAAAAAGTGAATTCAGAATTTAACGATATGGAACGCATGTTTCAGGAAGGACTTCAAAATTATGAAGTGACTCCTCCTGCTCATGTATGGGCCAATATTCAAAAACAAAAACGCAGAGGTTTGCTATTTTATAAATTTAGAATAGCTGCACTGCTTTTGGCGCTCAGTATGGTGGGGGCATCTTCTTACTATTTTATGTCAAAAACCGATAGTTCATCTGTAACTACCACTTATAAAAACGATGTAGTAAACCCTAGTGACAATTCAGCCAATAACACGGAAAGCTTTAAAAATATGGAAGCTACTGAAACCACCGGCAAAAAGAGCTTAACAAATTCATCGGCCTCTACCAATCCTATTTCAACCGTAAAAAATTACAAATCGGTTACTTCAAAAAAATCAACTGGCGGTAATACCAGAAAGATTGAAAAAAACAGCGATAAGAATGAAGAAACCAGCATTTCTGAATTTGATTGGAATAATTTACCATACAATTTAAAATCTAAAAATGCTGTGAAATTACGTTACTTGATTTATCCATCTTTAATGCAGTATGTGTATACCACCAAACGAATTCCTAAAAAGTACCTTACTGTTAAAAAAGATAATGACATAGAAGGTTTTGGTTACAAATACTCGTTTGAAATAGTAGGTGGTCCGTCGTATGCTTTCCGCATGGTTTCAGGTGATGGAGCCTCACTAAGAAATGAATCGGAAAATGCCAATTTAACTTTACAAACCGGTGTTAAAGTTAATTACCACATTAATCCTCGCTGGTCAGTTCAAACTGGATTAATAGGCGAAAACAGAAATGAAAAAATTAAGTACAACCGCACCGAAATTCAGGATAAACTAACCGAAACACGGCATCAGGTAACAATTTTCCATCCTGTCTTACCACACCGCACTATTACCGTTATTGATTCGGTTTACAGCAAAGAAAATGCAACCTATAAGTTTAATAGTACCAACAAATACACCAATTTAAGTATTCCCGTTGTTGTGGGTTACAATTTTTCATTAGGCAAACTGCAATATAGAGTTTCGGCAGGTTCATTATTTACTGTTTTCTCAAAAAATACAGCAACTAATTTGGTGAGAAACGGCAATACGATTGACATGGTGACTTACAAAGAATCTCCAAAAATCAAAACTTCAGTATACAGTGCTATTGCTTTAAACTACCCTTTAAACCCAAATTGCATTGCCATAACCGAACTTTCATATTATACCAATATCACCAACCGATTAGGCAGTGATGCCGTGTTCCGTCAACGCAATTATGGTATCAATATAAGCGTAGGAGCTCAATTTAAAATTAACAAATAGTGAAATTTATAACCTACATATTACTCTTAATCAGCATAAATACCTTAGCTCAGGTTAATGGCGACTGGATGCAATCCGGCCAACTTAAACTTAGGGTAAATGCTGATGGCCAATTGGCTACCTTTAGTAATACTGCAGGTTCTGAATTGGTTGCAGGCAGTAATAATCACTTGTTTAAATTTATTAATCTTTGGATTTCGGCTAAAGACAACAACGACAAATTATACATAGCTAGTACCAACGGGTTTAATAACATATCCGATTTCAGTCAGGGACCCATTGACAGTTTTAACTATTTTGGTGCCGAGCCTTCGGCTTGGAACCAAGTATGGTCTGTTTCAGCGTTAGATATTAAAGAACACCGAACTAATTTTCGTAATACCAACTATACAGTGAGTGATGCTATAAAAAACTGGCCTTCAAATGGCAGTGACCGTTTTAATAAATACTTAGCCCCTTTTATTGATTATGATAAAGACGGATTATACAATCCTGCCAAAGGCGATTACCCGGAGATAATAGGCGACCAAGCTAGTTATTTTATTGTTAACGAAAATTACTCAGAACACAAAGCATCGGGCGGACAACCTTTAAAAATTGAAGTATACGGAATGGCTTATTCATTGGCTACTTTGCCAAATACCATTTTTGTAAAATATTTTATAATAAACCGAACACCGGCTAATTATAAAGATATCAGAGTATCCTTTCACTCAGGCTTTCAATTAGGAAATGATAAAGATAATTATTGTGGTACTTTAGTTAATAAAAATATGGTTTTTGCCTACAATGGTGATGCAAATGATGATAATCATTTTGGAACAAATAAACCCTTGGCTAGCTTGATGATGTTAAATAAAGATTTGGCATCAACCCTTTATATTACCAACGACAGAGATACCAATAGCGGTATGCCTTCCATACCAAACGAACACCGCAATATGATGGAAGGCAATTGGAAATCGGGTAAATTATTAACCTTCGGTAATCAAGGATTAGACAATACAAAAACTTCAAAATTTGTATTTCCCGGCTTAACCGACCCCTCCTTTACCAGCCAAAATTGGGTAGAAACCTCCATGCCTGGTGAACGAAGTTTATTATCAAATTTAACCTACCCAAGTTTAAATACTAAAGGATACCTTGAGATGGATATTGCCATTTCAGGATTTGAGAAAAGTAGTGGAAATGCTTATGATTTTTTGGAACAAAAAGCCAGTGAGATTAAAAGCATTTGGTCAAGCAGAACAGCTGCTATTACTAGCATTAATGCCAAGGAAATTGATTTTAAAAACCCGATTTTAAAGGGTGAAAATTTTTATCAAGCTTGGTTTGAAACTTTTAAAGAAATAATAATAATCAACCATTTGGGGCAAATAACTAAAACGATAAACCCAACTATGGAAAACGTGTTAATACTTAATCAACCCGGAATTTTCTTTATTTGCTTTAAATCTGAAAATCAAATTATTACAAAAAAAATACTCATTTTATAAAATTAATATTATAATTTAGCGCAGTTATGGTGAAATCATTACAAAAAAGAAACTTAAAAAACATAATGAAACAATTTGTTATCAAAGGCTTGGTTTTGGTGCTGCTGGCAATTGCCGGTTTATCACAAAAAGTGCAAGCCACCCACATGATGGGAGCCGATATTACCTATAAATGTTTAGGTAATAACAAATATGAATTTACGATCAAAATGTATCGGGATTGCCGAGGAGTGCCAATTGGAGCTCCCGGCTCACGGATTTTATGTAAAAGCAGTGGAGCTAATATTACAAGTTTTACTCCAACAGAAATAAATGTGAGAGACGTAACCCCGACGTGTGCATCCGGTGGTAAGCCATGTAACCCACCAAATACAACCGCTGGAAAGGGTGTTGAAGAACATACTTACACTTATACGTATGATTTTACTAATGCTATTAAAAACGGATGTTGCCGTGTTGTTATTGGTAGTGGTCAATGCTGTCGTAATAGTGAGATAACAACAGGTGCATCCGGTCAAGATTTTTGGACTACTGCCGAAATTGATATTTGCTTAAAAAAAATACCCGGAAAATGTAATTCATCCCCTTCCTTAACCTCAGAACCTGTGGCCATTTTATGTTGTAATCAGCCATATTACTACAATAACGGAGCCTCTGATACTACCGATTTTGACTCCTTATCCTACAGATGGGATGATCCATTAACATCATTTTCAGGTACTACTTCTTGGGCTGGAGGAAGATCAAGAACAAGCCCATTTAGTGATTACTGGCCAATTGGTTATGATAAAAATAAAGGTCCAAACCCTAACGTTACCCCACCAATTGGAACATTCCTAGACCCTGAAACCGGTGATATTATTTTTACCCCAACCGATTGCAGTGAAAGTACAGTAGCCAGTATAAAAGTAACTGAATGGCGAAAAGACTCCTCAGGCAAATGGCAAGATATTGGATTTACCCATCGAGACGTGCAGTTTTGGACAATTACATGCCCGGATAATAACCCACCATTGCTTTACGGGCCTTATAAATACGACGTGTGTGCAGGAACCCAAATTTGCTTTACTATAACATCTGATGATAAACAATTTATACCTCCGCCACCTGCCAAACCAAACCCACCTGATACGGTGAAATTAACCTGGAACCGAGGTATTCCCGGAGGAACATTTAATATAATTGACCCAAAAGAAAGGCTCCAAAAAGGTAAATTTTGCTGGACCCCAAAGAAAAACCAAGCAAGTGATTTGCCTTACACATTTACCGTAACTGCAAGAGATAATGCCTGCCCAAGAAATGCTGTAACCGTAAAATCTTATTCGGTAAAAGTGAAACAAATAGCAGAAGCAGTGCGCTATTACGACACACTTATATGTGGAATATACACTGTGGAAAGTAAATTGGCTTCGAATTTTAAAGGCACCCCCTCTTATTTGTGGGAAATTTCAGATTCAGCTAATAAGCCTTTGGATAACAAATTTTACTTTTTTAAACCTAGCAAAAGTATAAAATCTAATAAAGCTAAGGATACAATACAATTCAGAAAAGGCGGTAAATACATCATACATCATCGAATTAATAATCCTCCGCTAAACTGCCCAAGCGACTATTTTGATACACTTATCGTTCCACCACTTTTGGAAGTAGATTTAGCCCTTGGACCTGATAGCTTTGTATGTGCCGGAACTACCCTAAGACTGGGTGCCAAAGCAGCTAACGGCGTTCCAAAGTTTTATTACAAATGGTTTACACCAAATAGTCATGACACAAAAGATACTCTTACTTATTTGGACGTATACATGAGCACTCATGATACCACATTTAGAGTTGAGATAACCGATAAAAATAAATGTACTGCATTTGATACCATCAATGTTTTCTTAAAACCAAATCCGAAAGTAGATATGGGTCCTGATTTAAGAATATGCTGGTATGGAGAAGTTACCTTAACTCCAAATGCCAAAAATGCCTATTGGGTTGACCCTCAAATTGGAGATACCTTGCAACAAGGTGATACATTGTGGTGGAATTGGAAACGAAATGGTATTGACTTTAGTACCGATACAGTTGCCACCTATACCGAACGAGGTATTTATACCGTAACTGTTAGAGATAGCTTGGGTTGTAACTGGACAGATACCATGAATTTATATGTAAACGATACGCTTTATCCAAATGCAGGCCCTGACCAAACCAAATGTTTTAATGACACGCTAATACTTATTGCATCAGGTTTAGACACAGTGGCTAACAAGAAGAGCGGAACCTATATTTGGTATAAAGGATTACCTAAAACACCACCGGGAGTATCAACTAAAGAAAAATGGAGTTCAGTTGTTCAAACTTCAAATGATTATCTTTTGGAGTTGCAAGTTCAGGAAGATACCACACGATGTTATGGGTTTGATACAACATTTATAACTGTAAATGCTCTGCCTGTTCTAACGCTCATACCGCCACAAAAGTATTGTTGCGATTATGGTGATATAGCTTTAGGTAGTTCATCTTTTGCCAGCCCTACAGGAGGAACATGGACTTGCCGTCAAGTACCTGCTTATATTGCAAATCAAAATAAATTTTTAACTACACAGGCTTGCGACCCTAAAAAACCAGGAGTATTTACTCTTATATACAGATATCAGGATCCAAATACATCGTGTATAAATAAAGATAGTACACGTTTTACGATAAATCCATTGCCAGCCCTTCAATTAAGGGGAGGATACTACTGCCAGGATAAAATAGAAGCCCCATTAAAACCACATATTGTTGCCCCCATTAATTTAAACACCATGGTTGATGTTAAGTGGAGATTGCTAAAATCGCTGCAAAAACCAGGAGGCGGTCAAAACACCATTACCGACTTGGTGTATGATAATGACCCTAGTTTTAATTATGATTTCAGATTAAAAGTAGATTCTGGAACCATTGATTTAGGAACTTCACCTAAAGATTCTATAATCTTAGAAATTACAGTTCAGGATGGTGCGGGATGTTTTAATAAAGACACAATGACTATTTATATTTGGAAACTACCTGTTATTACCTTTAATATTTTCCCTGATTTATGTATTGATGCCGGAATAGTTGATTTGAAAAAATTATCAAATGTGAAGCCTAATGATGGATGTTGGTCTGTCATTGATGCCCCTGGATTCAAATCAAAAACATTGCTTCAGCCCGGAATGATTGGTTGTGATTCATTAAATACTTTGAGTTTAAGCCTGCTAAATGGTCCGGGTTTATATAAAATGCGATATATCCATACAGCCAGCGGTTGTCCTGTTCAGCGTGATACAAATTTGCGAATTAATCCGTTACCTAATGTTTCCATCAGTATCACTCCTACCGGTGATGTAGGTAAGTTTTGTGAAATTGATCCTGATGTAACTTTAAATGGAACCCCGGTTGGTGGAATTTGGTCAAGTTCTATCCCAGGGGTAATAAGCGGAGGTAAGTTTAAACCAACATCTGTATCTGCTGCAGAAAGAGATAAATGGATAACCCTTACTTATACCTACATACACCCTACTACAAAATGCGATACAGCTAAAAGTCTAAAGGTATTTGTTCAAAGCAAACCTGTGGTTGATATACTTACACCCGATTATGACACTTGTAGAACCAATACGATGAATTTTAGCCTGTTGGCAAATTATAAATTTACAAGCAAAATAAATTGGGTGCAAAGTGCCGATCCATTAAGAGCTAGTTTTGAAAACAATACTCAATTAAGTAATAATAATCCTACGATATTAACTGTTCGTCCACGTAGTGATAGTGCCACCAATATTTTTATCACATGTTTTACTGAAGCAGAAGGGGTTTGTCCTTTCTCGCAAGATGCCATGAATATTGTTATTCACCCTGTGCCTCATGCTACATTTATGGTTGATGATCCAAATGGTTGTGTGCCTCACATTGCTAATTTTACAAGCAAAATTAATAACGGAGTGGATTCTTCAAAAGCTTCATACCTATGGACATTTGGAGAGCCTACCGATGCCACAACTCAATATGCCTCGCATACCTTTAATAATGCAGGCCCATTTGGTGTGAAATTAAAAATAACCAGTGATTTTGGTTGCGATACATTATTAGGTCCATTACCAATTGAAGCTTACCCAATTCCAACAGCAAGTTTTACCCCTGTATCAAATTCAGGAACCAACAGAACCACAGCGGCATTACCTCGTTTTAGAATAACAAATGAAAGTACTACCAAACAACTTATACTAGGAAGTAAGCTTGTTAAGTATAATTGGGATTTTGGAGATTTAAATATTGATACAGATACATCAACTAAAACTAATCCTGAATACTACTATTCAAGTGATACCGGTAAATACTATATTACTTTAATAGTAGAAACCAATCATGGTTGTAAAGACACAGCACAAAGATTGGTAATAGTAGATCCTGATATTTTAGTTTTTATACCTAACGTATTCACACCCGACGGAGCAGGTCCTTTAAAAAATGATAAGTTTTGGGT